>JAKOQD010000132.1 GCA_029778515.1 Actinomycetes bacterium | reverse complement strand
GCCTGGGTGAGATCGGCCTGTTCGGTCTTGGTGGGCATGCCGGTGGCTGGGCCGGCGCGCTGCACGTCACAGATCACCAGCGGCAGCTCGAGCATCACCGCGAGGCCGATGGTCTCCATCTTCAGGGCAAGGCCTGGCCCGGACGTGGTGGTCACGCCCAGCTGCCCGGCGAAGGAGGCGCCGAGTGCTGCCCCGACCGCGGCGATCTCGTCCTCGGCCTGGAAGGTCATCACCCCGGCGTCCTTGGCCGCAGCGAGGTAGTGCAGCACATCGGACGCGGGCGTGATCGGGTAGGCGCCAAGGAACAGCTGCAGCCCGGCCTTCGCCGCGCCGGCCATCAGGCCGAAGGCGAGCGCCCGGTTGCCGGA
The DNA here is from genome assembly GCA_029778515.1 of Actinomycetes bacterium. The sequence continues at coordinate 7,799 of JAKOQD010000132.1, read as the reverse complement.
GATCTGGCGATACGTGCCCAACGGTGCGGGTGCCGGGGCCACCGCGAACCGGTTGGTGAACACCTCTGTCGTCTCGCCGAAGGCGTATCCGGCCTTGAGCGCGGCGATGTTCGCGTCCCGGATCTGCGGAGACGTGGCGAACCGGCGTTCGAGGAATGCGATCGTGCCCTCGACCGGACGGCTGTACAGCCAGTCCAGAAGGCCAAGGGCGTACATGTTCTTGGTGCGGACGGCGTCCTTGCGGCCAAGGCCGAACTCCGCGACCGCCGCGGACGCCTGCCCGGACAGGTCGAGTGCCACCACCTGGTAGCCGTGCAGCGTCCCGTCCGTGAGCGGGTCTGATCCGTACCCGACCTTGGCGAGGTTGCGCGCGGTGAAGTCGGCGGTGTCGGCGATGATCAGGCCATTGGCAGCGAGGTCACCGAGGTTCGCTTTGAGGGCGGCGGGGTTCATCGCCACCAGCACGTCGGGACGATCGCCCGGGGTGCGGATATCGAAGTCGGCGAAGTGCAGCTGGAAGCTGGACACCCCGGCCACGGTGCCTGCTGGGGCGCGGATCTCGGCGGGGAAGTTCGGCAGGGTCGAGAAATCGTTGCCTGCGTTCGCGGTGTCGTGGGTGAACCGGTCACCCGTCAACTGCATTCCGTCGCCAGAGTCGCCGGCGAACCGGATCACGACGTGGTCGAGGGTGGTCACTTCGGTCATGCGATGAGTTCTCTTCTCGGTCCCGCGGCCGGCCGACTGGGAAGCCGGCGCGTCGGGCAAGTCTAGTTGTTGGCTACCCTTTCCAGCGCAAGGCAACCTTCGACAGCCTTCATCACAAGCGCCGATGATGCCCGCCGTATTCCGACGACTGCGTACATTCGCTCACTCGCCGGCCGGAATCTGAGATGTTGGCGCCGGGTCCGGGCAGGGTTGGTGAGTGCGAGGCGGCTAGCCAGGAGCGATTTCTTCACCAGGTGTTCGAACGCGCCGGAGCCGTCGGCTGGCGGGGGGTGGGGGCCTCGGTAGGCTTGCGTCCATGCCGCCAGCGAGCCCGGAGGAGTGGCAGTGACCCCGCAGACCAGGCCGGCCCAGAGCCGGTCCGGTCTTTGGCGCGCCCGCGTCCGAGAGATGCGCGGTGACATCGCGACCGCTTGGACCCACCGTCCGGTGCGTCGTGGGCTCCTGGGTTCGGTGCTGCTCTTCCTGGGCTCGTTGACGCCGGCATACCTGCCGCAGAACAGTCCTTGGTGGGAGCCGATGCGCGCGCTCGGCCTGGACAACTGGCCGGCCCGCGTCCTCGGCACCGCGCTGGTGGTGGCCGCGGTCGCACTGCTCGTCGAAGCCTGGTTCAAGCTGCGGCCCAGCCTCCACCACGAGGTCAAGCACTGGCCGATCACCCTGCTGTGGAGCCTGCCCCTGCTGCTGGCGCCGCCGATCTTCAGCCACGACGCTTATGCGTATGCCGCCGAAGGCTGGCTGCTGCGAAACGGGCTGAACCCCTACACGAACCCGATCTCTGTGCTCCCCGGCGCTTTCGCCGACCAGACCGCGTGGCTGTGGCGCTACACCACGGCCATGTATCCACCGCTGAGCCTGGAGATGTTCCACGGTCTGGTCGTGCTGGCCGGCAACAACCCGTACTTCTCGGCGATGGCCATGCGGCTGCCCGCGCTGCTCGGGGTGGCGCTGATCGTCTACTTCCTGCCCCGGATCGCGGTGCACATGGGCGCGGACGTGCAGTTGACAGTCTGGTTCTCGGCGATCAACCCGCTGTTGATCATCGACTTCGTCGGCGGCGCGCACAACGACGCGCTGATGATGGGCCTGGTGGTGCTGGCGATCTGGCTGGCCTATGAGCGGCGGTTCTGGTGGGCGGCGATCACGGTCGGGGTGGCGGCCTGTATCAAGCAGCCGGCGCTGCTGGCCTTCTATCCGGTGGCCCTGATCCGGCATCCGTGGAAGACCTTGAGCTGGCCGGACACGTCCGCCGCGATGCTCCGGCTGGTCGGGTCACTGGGCGCCGCGGTCGCGGCTTTCGTGGCGATCTCGCTGGCGACCGGGCTCGGCTTCGGCTGGGTGGACGCAGCCGACGTTCCCGGCATGATCGTCACGCTCGCGCCGTTCACTCTGGTCGGCGAGGGATTGCGGCTGGCGTTCGAGTTCTTCGGCCAGCCGGTTGCCGGGCAGTGGATCAAGGACGGGCTGCGCTACCTCGGGCTGCTCCTCACCGTGGTGGTTATCGGCTGGCTTGGTCTGGGCGTGGGCCGGCGGCAGCCGGTGAAGTTCCTGTCCTGGTCGTATTTGGTTTTCGCGTTCGGTGGCATCGCGCTGAACAGCTGGTACCTGACCTGGGGTGGCCTGCTGCTACCGCTGACCAAACCGACCAACCGGATCATCGGCACCGCGGTCACGCTGACCACCATTCTGCTGGCCTACGGCGCCGGCAACCTGGCCTGGCGCAATGGCGCGGTCGCGCTCGGTTTCGCTGCGCTGGCGTTGATGCTGGTGCTGCTCTACCGGCATGTGCAGGAACACAACGAACGACTCGAGTCCGAAGGAGCGTCCGCATGAGCGAAGCCGAGGTGCTGGTCGAGGTGCGGGCCGGGGTCGGCCGGATCAGGTTGAACCGGCCTCGGCAGATCAACGCGTTGACGGTCGCGATGATGCGCGCGATCGGGGACGCGTTGGAGTTGTTCGCCGCGGATGCCGAGGTTTCATCGGTTGAGCTGACTGGCGCGGGCGAGCGTGGGCTGTGTGCGGGCGCGGACGTGCGCGCGTTGCGCGAGCTCGCGCTGAGCGGGGACGATGTGACCCCCTTCTTCGCCACCGAGTACGGCGTGAACCTGCAGATTGCCAGCTTCCCGAAGCCGTATCGCGCGGTCATGACCGGCATCACCATGGGCGGCGGCATGGGGTTGAGCGTGCACGGCTCCCAGCGGGTGGTGGACGCGACCAGTCGCCTGGCAATGCCGGAGACCCAGATCGGATTGTTCCCGGACGTCTTCGTGACGCCGCTGTTGGCCCGGATGCCCGGCGAGATCGGCACCCACCTGGCGCTGACCGGTGCGTCCGTTGGTGCGGCGGACGCGCTCCGGCTGGGTCTCGCCGACGTGGCAGCCGGCTCAGTGGGTGAGCCGGACGCCGGTCTGGACGCCGGCTGGATCGCCGACGGCTATGCCGGTGACGATCCGGCCGAGATCATCGGACGCCTGGAGCAGCACGCCGATCCGGCCGCCCGAGCGGCTGCCGCGGAGCTGCGGGGACGCAGCCCGATCTCGATCTGCGTGACCCTGGAGGCGCTGCGGCGGGCCGCCCGCACGGTTGCACTCGGCGACCAGCTGCCGACCGAACTCGCGCTCGCGGTCCGCCTGGCCACCGGCCACGATTTTGCCGAGGGCGTCCGCGCCCAGCTCGTGGACCGCGACCGCAACCCCCGATGGCAACACGACTCGATCGAAGCTGTCACCCGAGCCGAGGTGCTCGCCTACTTCGAGCCCCTGGCGGGTTGAGACCAATCGGCCTCTACGCTTGGGCGCGAAAGTGGCCAGTCTTCGCCAATCGGAACCGAGATCCCGTCCTTCGCCGGGATGACGTGGGCAACCTTTCGGCTGGTCGAGCTTGGCCTGCCCCGAGCTTGTCGAAGGGTCGAGACCTGGAGAACCCATCAACCGACTACTGGTCGGCGTAGTCGACCACCACGGGCGCGTGGTCGCTGAGCCGGGCCTCGTAGCTGACCGCGCGATCGGTTCCGCCGACCAGCGCCGCCCGCGCTAGACCCGGCGTCGCCAGGTGGTAGTCGATCCGCCAGCCGGCGTCGTTGTTGAAGGCGTTACCGAGCCAGCTCCACCAGGAGTAGGGGCCGTAGGTGTCCGGATGCAATCGGCGCACCACATCCACGAGCGTTCGCGGGCCGAGCAGCGAGCCGAACCACTCCCGCTCCTCGGGCAGGAAACCGACGTTCTTCTGATTCGAGCGCCAATTCCGGACGTCGAGTGTGGTGTGCGCGACGTTGAAGTCGCCCATCACCAGGAACTCCCGTCCGGACGCGGCAGCCCGCAGCCGCGCCCTGGTGAGATACGGACGGAACGAACGCATGAATCGCCGCTTGTGCCGGTATCTGGACAGCTCGGTGGGGGTGTCGTCGGCGCGTCCGCCCTTGGGCAGGTAGAGCGAGCCGACGGTCAAGCGCCAGCCGTTGAGGTCCACGTCCGCTTCGAGGTAGCGCCCTTCGCTGTCGGACGGATGATCGAAACCGTGACGTACGTTCAGCAGTGGCGCACGGCTGAGCAATGCCACGCCATTGCGTCCGGCGCGATCGCCCTCGTGATAGGCGAAGTGGTAGCCGGCCACCACCTCGGCGGGCACCAGGTCGGCCCGGGCGCGCACCTCCTGCAGGGCGATCAGATCGCAGTCGCGGGCACCCAACCATTCGGCGAAACCGCGGCGGGTGGATGCGCGAATGCCGTTGACGTTGACGGTGGCGATCCGCATCAGTGGTTGCGTCCGCGAGCGGCCACTGGCCAGCGTCCACCGTCGGGCAGCACGTACTCCTCGGCGAGGTTGACCGCGCTACAGACGTGGTTCGGCACGATCCGGATCGTGCTGCCCAGCGCGGGCAGGGCTCCCGGCCACTCGATGGTGGCGTGGTGCTCGGAAAGGGCAACGATGCGCGCTTCGGGCTCGTCCAGGACCCGGCCGTAGCCGGACGTCCAGGGTGCCCGGTCGGCGCCGAGCGCCTTGCTGCCGGCGTCTGCGATCACGCGTCCACGGGCGTGCGAAACGACGCGGGACCCGACGGTCAGCGCGAGCTGCGACCAGTCGATCGTGCCGAGTTCGAGCTGCTGGGCGTCGCCGAAGACGTAGACACCCGGACGCAGTTCGGTCATCGAACCGGCCTGCACGCGTGCAGCGGACGGGGTGGAGCCGCCACTCATGACCCGCGCCGAGATTCCGGACTCGGTCATTGCGGCGGCCGCCAGGGCCAACGCGCCGGCCTCGTCCGCAGCGGCAGCCGACGCCTCGTCCGGCGAGTAGCTGTGTCCTGGGAAGGTGAACACCCCGGCGACGGCCATTCCTAGGTCGGCAAGCCCGGACGCGAGCGTGCCCGCTGCTGCGGGTGCAACCCCGCTGCGGTGGTGGCCGGAGTCGATCTCGACCACCAGCTCGACCGGCAGGCCACGCAGTTGGGCGCCGGCCTCGGCCGAGTCGCAGCCCACCCTCAGCCGGACGCCGCCCTCAGCCAGGCGATGCAGCCGGTCGGCGTCGTCCGCGTCCACCCAGAGCGGGTAGGCGATGAACAGATCGCCTGCGCCGGCGGCAGCGAAAACCTCGGCTTCGCCGATGGTCGCGACGGTCAGGCCGACCGCCCCGCGGGCCAGTTGCATGTCGGCGATCTGCGGGCATTTGTGGGTCTTGGCGTGCGGCCGCAGCGCCAGGCCGAGCGTGCGGGCGTGCGCGGCCATCGCGTCCAGGTTGCGTTCGAGGACGTCCAGGTCGAGCCTCAGGTAGGGAGTGACGCCCACGTCAACGGCCTGCCCTCGGAAACCGGGCCATCGACTATCGGTAGTTGTCGAATTGGACTGCGAAGTCGTAATCGGCGCCGCGGACCAGTTGCTGCACGACCTGCAGGTCGTCGCGCTTCTTGGAGAAGACCCGCAGTTCCTCGCCCTGCACCTGGGTGCGCACGCCCTTGGGGCCCTCGTCGCGGATCAGCTTGGCGATCTTGGCCGCGTTCTCCCGGCTGATGCCCTGCTTCACGGAGGCGGTGAGCTTCCACATCTTGCCCGAGAGCCGCGGCTCGCCGGCGTCCAGCGACTTCAGGTCGATCTTGCGCCGCACCAGCATGGTCTGGAAAACGTCAAGGATGGCCTTCACCCGCTCCTCGCCGCTGGCCTCCATCTCGATCGCTTCGCCCGACCAGCGGATCGACGCGTCCGTGCCCTTGAAGTCGAAGCGGTTGCGCACCTCCTTGGCGGCCATGTTGAGGGCGTTGTCCACCTCCTGGTGATCGACCTTGCTGACGATGTCGAACGAGTTCTCTGCTGCCACGTGTCCTCCTGGTGTGCTTGCGTCCATTGTCACCAGATCTGCGGTCACGCCCGCAATCGGCGGGACGCTTCGCTACGGATCGGACGGGATCCGCGGCGAGTCGGGTTTTCCACAGCACCTGGACGCGTTGCGCGCCATCCACAGGGTCGATGTCGACCCGCTGACGGGAATCTGCTCGGCTTACCGAAGATGCCATTGTGACCGCTTTGTTTCTGGAGAGACGGCCCGACCAGCGCATCTTCCGGGCGGCTGACCTGCGGCGGTCGACGCTCAGTCGGCTGGCGCGTCGGCGAGCTGGTTCGGGTGCTTCCCGGAACCTACGTTCGGCCTGTTGACGTGACGGTCCGCTGGGTGCGTTGGCAGGCGGCGTGCGCGTGCGCGCCGCACGCCTGCCGGTGGGGAAGATCCGCTCTGGATGCGGCCGGCGGCGGCCTGGCGCCGTTCCGCGCTCGCGACACGATCACCCTCGCCGGAGCGCCGAAACCGCCGCGTGACGGCAGCGCCTGGTACGCCGCCGACGTTCCTCCCGAGTTCGTCGATGAACGGGACGGTGTGCGGTTCGCCAAGCCGCTGGTCGCAGCCGTGGCGCTCGCCGCCACCGACGGGGGTGGCGCTGGGTCGTTTGCTGATTGCGCAACCGGCCGGCGACGAAGACCTGGCCGAAGTGCTCGAATGGTTCGGCGGACGTGGGGGAAACCGGGCACGCCGGGTCACCGTGGGCGGGCTGAGGCAGCGGCCGTGGTCGGGATCAAGACCATCCGACGGCTGCGTCGGGAGCTTCGCCGGCGCGAATCGCGTCCGCTGTGAGTCCATCTGGCGATGGGCCGCGGGTCGCGTCCGATCGGACGTGTTTTGGCCCAATGAGGCGGATTCGTGACCGCTCGCGCGTTTTGCTACAGTGTCCGACGCACGGCAGGTTGCCCGAGTGGCCAAAGGGAGCGGTCTGTAAAACCGTCGGCTAAGCCTACGTAGGTTCGAACCCTACACCTGCCACGCATCGGCCCCTGATCAGGTGAAACCCCTGGTCAGGGGCCGTTTTGGTGCATTGCCACACCGGCCGTGACCGACGCGGCGGGCTAGGCGACGATGCGGTTCACAAGATTCGGGATACGGCCGGTGAGCGCCTGCCACATCAAGTCGTCATTGACCTTGCCGCAGTGGTGTGCGACCAGATTGCGCATCCGGTTGATGCCGGCCCAGTCGATGTCCGGATGGGCTGCCTTGAAGTCGTTTGGCAGCTTCTCGGCGACAGTCGCGATCTTGATCAGGATTCGTTCGCCGGCGTCTTGGAGGAGCGCACCGTCCATCGTGTCGGCCAGATAGGCGTCCGCACCTTTGGCGACCAGGTAGGCGGCCTCGGCGCCGATCTGAGCCAGGTCTTCAAGCCGGCGAGCAACCCGGTCGTCGGTCACAGGGCCACCGCTTCCGCGAGTGCCCGGGTCAACACCGGGCCTGAACTGCCCGTGGAGACCACGTCGACCTGCGGGCGACGGAGCCGAAGACCCGGACGTCCTCGCCGCCGATCGCCTGCACAGCAGCTAGCACCTGATCGCGCGCCAGTTCGAGCAGTCGGGATGGGCGCACCTGGATCGCTTCTTCGAGAGCCGTTCGGACGGCCTCGCTTGGCTGGCGGGCTCCGGTTTCGATGGCGGCGATCAGCGGTTGCTTGACGCCTGAGGTTCGAGCCAGCTCACGCTGGCTCACGCGTGCGGCTGCGCGACGAGTCCTGAGTCGCTCGCCGAAGCTCAGTTCGCTCATGGGAAGAT
>JAKOQD010000021.1 GCA_029778515.1 Actinomycetes bacterium | reverse complement strand
GGGACGGCCACCGAAGTCGCGTCCAGCAGCGCTGTCGTGGCCTCGGTGGTGTCGGCCAACTGCTGCCCGACCAGTGCTATCTCGGCCTGCAGACTGCGATCCTGCTCCCGCAGTTGAAACGCAGCCATCGCCAGCTGCCGCGACTGCGCCTCGTTCCGAGCCCCGATCGCGGCTTCGTGGAACCCCTGGCCCCGGACGTAGAGCGTCGAGCTGGCCAGGGCGAGCGCCAGCCCGAGAACCGCGGCTGCCGCGGTCGCCGTCGTCCACCTCCGAAGCCGACGCGCGCCCGCCCGCTCGGCCGCCAACAGGCTCTGGTGGTGGGCCTCGCTGGCTGCCACGAACTCGCGCTCGGTGTCACTGAGCAGGTCCTGGGCACCGTCCACCGCCAGCCAGTCGGTGAACAGTGCGAGTCGGCCCACCGGGATCAGCGCGGCGCTGTCCCGGTCGTTCTCGCGCCAAACCTCGGCCGCATGCCGCAGCCTGCGGAGCACGATCACGTCGTCGCGATGCTGCTCCAGCCAGCCGATCAGGCGCTGCCAGTGACTGAGCAGCGCCAGGTGACTGATTCGCACCGAGTCGTCCACGATGGTGAGCATCCGTGCGGCCACGAACGCGTCCAGAACGGGACGCGTGGCGGTATCGATCTCGCCCAGCAGCACCGAGTCGCGTCCCACGACGTCGCCGGTGGTGTGCACGAGCCGGAGGAACAACCGCTTCGCCGCTTCCTGGCCAGCTGCGTCCAGCGAGCTGAACACCTGTTCGGCGAGTTGCTCGACCGTGGTGGCCACCCCGCCGATGCGGTGGTAGTCGTCCAGCGTCAGCCGTTGGCCGCCGCCCACGGCCCAGATCACCAGCAACGCGTTAGACAGCAGCGGCAGGACTCCCGGTGCCACCCGGGTGTCCGGCGGACCGGGCGCCAACTCGTCCAGCAGCACCCGGACGAGGTTGTCGTCGACCTCCAGTCCAAGCGACTCGGCGGGTCGGACGATCACGTCGCGCAGTTCGCCGCGGGTCATCGGCGCCAGCAGGATCGGACGCGACATCGCGGCTTCCAGCGATGGCTCCAGGGCTGCGTCCGCGAAGGCGTCCGAGCGCAGACCGAGAACCACCACCGCGTCATGGGCCACCCGGACGAGCTCGGTAAGCACGCGACTGCGGTCCTCGGCCGGCAGCAGGATGGCGTCCTCGAAATGGTCCACCACGGCCAGCCGTCTGCCAGCGGTCACAGCAACGGAGGCGACCCCCGCCCGCAACTCATCAACCGAGAGCTGGACGCCGGTCCACCCGAGCAGAGGGCCCTCGCTCACCTCCTTGCCGAGCAGCCCGGCGGCGAGCACCGATGACTTACCGCTGCCAGAGGGGCCGACCAGGGCGATCATGCCGTGGCCCTCGGTTTCGGCCATTTCGAGGACCGCATCCGCGATCCGGCCGCTCTGGCTCGCCCGACCGTAGAAGAGCTCGCTGTCGGTCACCGCGAACGACCGCAGCCCGAGATACGGCGAGTTGCCGGCCCGCAGGGTGGGCGCTATCCCGCCGAGCGAATCCGCCCAGAGATCGTCCGGCATGCCGCCGGTGAGTTCGAGCTCATCCACCAGGCGCAGGAAGTTGGCTCGCAGTGCGGGAGTCGGAAAGTGGCGGCCGTTGAGCCAGCCCTGTGCGGTGGTTGCCGGCACGTCCGCCACCTTGGCGATCGCCCGGATCGAAAGGTGACGGCGGCGTCGCTCCTCGTCAAGGCGGGCTGCGAAGGCCTGCCGACTGACCGAGGAGGACATGCGCGAATTGTGGCAGCGTCCGGCTTTCCCGATAGACGGTTTCGAACACTTTGTACGGCGACAGCACGCGCCCGGTTCAGCCCAGCAGCGAGTACTACGGCGAGGCGTCGTCCAGCCACAGGGCCGGATGCACCAGGTGGTTGAGGTCGAGCGATTCCAGCAGCCGCAGGAACTTCGGTCGCAGGGCGTGGGTTGGGAAGTGCCGGCCGCTCAGCCAGCCCTGCATCGTGGCTGGTGGGACGCCGGCGATTCGTGCTGCCGCACGAATCGAGATGTGCCGCTCACTCCTGGCCTGATTGATGAGCTCGGTCAACTCGGAGCGGGTGGGGCGATGTGCCACGGTGGCTCCTGGGGGGTACGTACCGGTGCCGTCCGGTAGAAGCGTCCGGGACTGCTTGGTCGTCGACTATCGGGCGAGTGGGACTGGGGTCAATCCCACGGCACTAGTGAACAGTTCGTGGAGTGCCCGGACGGCCACCGTCCGCCAAGTTCGTACACTTTCGTACACCCCAGAGGGTTTGCAGCCCTCGTCAAGAGGAGGCAGCGTGATTCGCGGTCAGATCCGCGCCCAGGTGCGGTAGCCGCCGTCCAGGTTGCGGACGCGCCGTCCGGTCTGGGCCAGCGTCCGGGCGGCGATGTACCCGCGCAGACCCACCTGGCAGTGCACGATCACGTCGTCGCCGACCTCGTCGAGCCGGGCGCGCAGGTCGTCCACCGGGATGTTGATCGCCCCGGACACCGTGCCCCGTCCGTACTCCGTTGTAGTACGGACGTCGATCAACTGCACTCCCCTGGCCACCTCGGCATCGACCTCGTGCCACTGGACGGTCTCAGTAAGACCGTCACGCAGGTTCTCGGCGATGAAGCCGAGCATGTTCACCGGATCCTTCGCGGAGCCGAACTGCGGCGCGTAGCTCAGTTCCAGCTCAGCCAGCTCGGACGCCGTAAGCCCACCCCGCATCGCGGTGGCGATCACGTCGATGCGCTTGTCGACGCCACTGCCGCCCACTCCCTGCGCGCCGAGGATCGCGTCCGTCTCGGCATCGACGACCAGCTTCAACGCCATGCCTTCGGCGCCGGGGTAGTACCCGGCGTGGTTGGCGGGATGGGTGTGGATCACCCGGATCTTCCGTCCGGCGGCGACCGCGCGCTTCTCCGTCCACCCGGTAGCGGCAGCGGACAACCCGAACGCGCCGAGGATCGCGGTCCCCTGCACTCCGCTGGCACGCACCTCGCGGCCGGCGATCACGTCGGCGACCAGGCGGCCGTGCCGGTTCGCGGGGCCGGCCAGCGGCACGAGCGCCTGCCCGCCGGTCAGCGCGTCCACCTTCACCACGGCGTCACCCACGGCGTAGATCGCCGGATCGGACGTGCGCTGCTGGGCGTCCACGAGAATGCCGCCGCGCTCGCCGAGAGCCAGCCCAGCCGCCTCGGCCAGACCGGTTTCGGGGCGAACGCCGATCGCGGCAATCACGAGTGTCGCCGGCAGCGTGGCACCGGTGCTTAGCGTGACCTCGTCCGTACCGATCTCGCTAACCGCGGCCCCGGTGACCACGGTCACGTCGTGCTTGGCCAGGTGCTTCTCGACCAGCGCAGCCATTTCGACGTCCATCGGCGCGAGGATCTGGTTGGCCAGTTCGACCACTGTCACCTTCAGACCGCGCTCGGTCAGGTTCTCAGCCAGTTCGATCCCGATGAAGCCACCGCCCATGATCACCGCGGTCGGATCGGGCTTCGTGAGTGCGGTCGCGACCGCGTCCGCCAGCTTGTCGGTGTCGGCGATGTTGCGCAGCGCAAGCGCCCGTTCGACGCCGGGAATCGTCGGGACGAACGGCGCCGCGCCAGGAGCCAGGATCAGCTGGTCATAGCTCTCGGTGTAGGTCTTTCCCGTAGCCAGGTCAGCGATGGCAACGGTCTTCGCGTCCCGGTCGATCGCGGTGACCTCGGAGTCGACCCGCACGTCCAGGCCGAAGCGCGCCTTCAGGCTGGCCGGGGTCTGCAGGAGCAGAGCGTTGCGATCGGTGATCACACCGCCGATGTAGTACGGAAGCCCGCAGTTCGCGAAGGACACGTGTCCCGAGCGCTCCAGCACCACGATCTCGGCCGTCTCATCGAGCCGACGCAACCTCGTCGCGGCGGACATTCCACCCGCGACCCCACCCACGATCACCGTCTTCATGGCACCTATCCTATACCCCTCCGGGTATCAACCTCGCTCGCGGCTTCGTGCCTCACCTCCTTGCTACCGAAATCGCTGTTTGCTACTGAATTTTCGGGAGCAAACGTCCGCTTCGGTAGCAAACGCTGGGGTGTGAACGGCGGGTGCAGGCTAGGGGTGGACGGCAGCGCGCGGACGAACGGCGGACGGCGTCTACTTACGGGGCATCCCGACGCGGGCGTACATGTCGTCGACCAGTTGGGCGAACCGCTTCTCCACCTCGCGGCGCTTCACCTTCAGCGTGGGGGTGAGCAGTCCGTTCTCCTGGGTGAAGCCCTCAACCAGCAGGCGCAGGTCGCGGATCTGCTCGTGGTTGGCCAGCTTCTCGGTCAGCTCGCCCACGCGACGCTTGATCTCGGCCAGCACCTCGGGATGGTTGAACAGCTCGTCCCGGTGCGCCCAACTGACCTGAAGCTGCTTGGCGATCTCCTCCAGGTGCGGCATGGACGGCGACACCAGCAGCGTCAGGTAGGGACGGTTGTCGCCCAGCAGCAGGGTGTACTCGAATAGCGGATCGCTGGCCAGCAGCCCCTCGATCGGCGCGGGCGCGACGTTCTTGCCGTAACTGGTGACGATCAGGTCCTTGATCCGGTC
>JAKOQD010000131.1 GCA_029778515.1 Actinomycetes bacterium | reverse complement strand
TGGGGTGAGTAACGGGACTCGAACCCGCGACCACCTGGACCACAACCAGGAGCTCTACCAACTGAGCTATACCCACCATGTCACCAACGTGCCCGTTAGGGCCTGCTCATTCTAGCCACATGCCCAGTCGAGGTCGAAATCCGCGAGTGGGTGGGACGATTCGCGTCCGATCGAGGGCAAAATCGCTGAGGTCGGCGAGTCGGGCTCGGACGCGTTCTGTCCCGATCCCGGCCTGCGCCGGGATGACTTGGAGCGGGTCGGGACGCTGGGTGCGGCGGGGATGACTTGGAGCGTGGTCGGGACGCGGGGTGTGGCCGGCCGACCGGTGTGGCGGGATGACTGGGATGTGGGCGGGCTGACGTCAGCTGTGGGTGGCGCGGATCCGGAGCCAGGCTCAGCTGCCAGTCTTAGTGGCGCGGGATCCGTCGCAGAGCTCAGCTTCCGGTCGCGGTGGCCAGATCGGCGGTGAGCGAACCCTGGTGCTTGGCCGCGATCTCGCGCAACGCGTCGGTCGGCATCCCGGGCGTGGGCACGAAAAGGGTCTCGCGGTAGTACCGCAGCTCCTCGATCGATTCGCAGATGTCGGCCAGCGCTCGGTGATTGCCGTTCTTCGCCGGCGTGTTGTAGTAGGTGCGCGGATACCAGCGCCGAGCGAGCTCTTTCAAGCTGGATACATCCACATTCCGGTAGTGCACGTGCCCCTCCAGAGTAGGCATGTCGCGGGCCAAGAACGCTCGGTCGGTACCGATCGTGTTGCCCGCCAGCGGCGCGCGGCGCGACTCGGGCACGTGCTCGCGGATGTACGCCAGCACCCGCTCTTCCGCCTCGGCCATCTCCAGCCCATCCGCCAGCAGCGGCAGCAGCCCGGAGTTCGCGTGCATCGTGCGCACGAAATCGCCCATCTGGTCCAGCGCGGTGTCGCTCGGCTTGATCACCACAGTGATGCCCTCACCAAGCACATTCAGTTCGGAATCGGTGACCAACGCGGCCACCTCGATCAACGCGTCGGCCTTCAGATCGAGGCCGGTCATCTCGCAGTCGATCCAAACCAAGTGTTCATTCACCCGTTCACTCTATTGCCTCACCGGTCGGGGCTTCACTCGCGATAACGTCCAATCCATCACCGACGTTGGAGGAACGAATGCCCGGGTTCTCCATGGCCGGCTGCGAACTGGGCGTGGCCAGCGCAGCGACCCAGATCGAAGGCGGTCAACTCGACACCAACTGGCATCGCTGGGCCGCGTCCGGAGGCGCCGTCGACGGGTCGTCCCCGGCCCGCGCCGCCGACCACTGGAACCGGGTCTCCGAAGACACCTCGTTGCTCGCCGAAATGGGCATCGGCCACTATCGGCTGGGCATCGAGTGGGTTCGCGTCGAACCGAGTCCCGGGGAGTTCGACCCGGCGGCGATCGGGCACTACCGCGAGGAATTGTCCGGGTTGCGGGCTGCCGGCGTCCGACCGCTGGTCACCCTGCACCACTTCAACCTCCCCGGCTGGCTGGCGGACGCCGGTGGCTGGCTCGCTCCGGAAGCGACCGAGGCCTTCCTTCGCTTCGTTCGCCGCATGGTCACCGACCTCGGCGACATCGTGGACGAGTGGATCCCGATCAACGAGCCGAACGTCTACGCCGTCAACAGCTACCTGTTCGGTCTCTGGCCGCCCGACGAGCATTCCTATCGCCGCACCATTCGCGTGCTGGAGATCCTCGCTACGGCCCACATCGCCGCCTACGAACTGATCCACCGGCTTCAGCCCGAGGCCAAGGTGGGCACCGCCACGCACCTTCGGGTGTTCGCGCCGGCCAATCCGCTGAACCCGTGGCACCAACTGGCCGCCCACATCAACGACCACCTCTTCCAACGGGCACCGCTGCGCGCCATGAGCACCGGACGCTTCCCCGCCCCGCTTCGCCGTCCGTCCTGGGTACGGCCCGGTCGCTATTACGACTTCCAAGGCATCAACTACTACACGCGCAGTACGGTCAGCGGGCTCGCCAACGGAGTGGCGTCGAACGTGCCGGTCAACGACCTCGGCTGGGAGGTATTCCCTTCCGGACTGGGCGAGGTGGCCGCCTGGGTGCACACCGCCTACCCGGCGCCGATCTACGTGACCGAGAACGGCACCGCCGACGCCGCGGACGCCTTCCGCTCCCGCTACCTCTACGACCACTTGGCGGTCGTCGCAGCGTCCGGACTGCCGATCCGGCGCTATTACCACTGGTGCTTCACCGACAACTGGGAATGGGCCGAGGGCGAGTCCGCCCGCTTCGGGCTGGTGGCGCTCGACTTCGAGTCGCAGCAGCGCATGATCCGCGCGTCCGGACGCTTCTACGCCGACGTCATCGCCAACCGTGGGGTGACCGCGGCCGCCTACCAGCGCTGGGTCGCCGGCCAGGAGTACCCGACGAACGGCTGAGCCGGGTCTCGACGGCGGTCGATGGTCTGGCCAGGGGCTACTCGGGGTAGCCCTGCCAGCCGGAATCGTGGCCGACGAGCCGCTCGCGCAGCCCCTTCACATAGGCGGCCTGGCCAATGTGCTGAGCGGTGTCCAGCACTACTGAGACCAAGCGGACGCCGAGCGTCACCGGCGGGTTCCAGCGCGTGTCGACGACCCGGTCGAGGTCGTCCCTGGCCAATGCGTCCAGGACCTGTTCGGTCTGGACCGCGACCGCTTTCGCGTAGCCGAGCAGCAGGTCGGCTCCCGGCACGTCGAACTGGCCAACCTCTTCAGGTGACTGCCCGAAGCCGCCCGCATCGGCCGCGTAGGGCAAATCGAACCGCTCCTGCCAGCCCTGGAACCAGACCTGGTCGAAGCCGGCCAGCGGCGCGAGGTGGTCATCCTCCACTCGCAGCAGGTGCCAGACCAGCCAGCCGATCGGGTTGGCGGACGGGTCCGGACGCCAGCGCAGGTCGTCCCGGCTCAGACCATTCAGGACGGCAGGGACGAGTTCGTGGACGCGTCCGAACGCATCGCGTACGACACTGATTGACTCCATGCCGCCCATCCTGCCAAGTGCAGCCGACAACCCTCGGCGGGATACCATCGTGACAACCGGCCCCCGTAGCTCAGTGGATAGAGCAGCGGCCTTCTAATCCGACGGTCACAGGTTCGAGTCCTGTCGGGGGCGCCCACTCAGTCCGACCCCTGCCCACCTGCCTGGAAGCCCCGATGACCGCATCCGTTGACGACCGGCGCGCGCTGGCTGCCCGCAACGCCACCATGCTGGTCTTTGCAGTGAACGGCTTCGCGTTCGCGTCCTGGATGTCGCGGGTGCCGGATGTGCGTGAAGCGCTGGCCCTCACCCCAGGTGAGCTCGGACTCCTGCTGCTTTCCATCTCGGCCGGCGCGTTGTGCGGCCTGCCGCTGGCGGGCCGGGTCACCCACCGCATCGGTGCCCAGGCGACCGTCCGGGTCGGGATGGGGCTGATGGTGTCCGGCCTGGTGCTGGCCGCGATCGCGGCCGAAGCGCATGCCGGCATGTACTGGGTGGCTCCGGGGCTGTTCCTGGTGGGCCTTGGCAGCGGCGTCTGGGACGTGGCGCAGAATGTCGAGGGCACCATCGTCGAGCGCTCGCTGGGCCGGGCGATCATGCCCTGGTTCCATGCGGGCTTCAGCGGCGGGACGGTGCTCGGCGCGTTGGTCGGCGCCGGCATGACCGCGCTGCACGTGCCGGTGCTGGTCCACCTGGTCACGGTCGCGGTGCTCTCCGCGCTCGCGCTCTGGTGGGGCACACTCAGCTTCCTGCCGGCCTTCGGCGAGTCCGAGGACGCCCCAACTTCGCCTGCCCGGGGAAAGTCGGCCTGGCTGGAGCCGCGCACCCTGCTGATCGGCCTAATGGTGCTCGCTGCCGCCTTCGCCGAGGGCACTGCGAACGACTGGATGGCCGTGGCCTTCGTGGACGGTCACAATCTGGACAACGCGATGGGCGTGGTTGCGCTCGCGGTGTTCCTCACCTTCATGACCGCCGGACGGATCTTCGGCACCGGCCTGCTGGACCGCTATGGCCGCGTCCCGGTACTGCGGGGGTTGTTCGCCGCGTCCATCATCGCGTGTGCGCTGGTCGTCTTCGGCGATACCTGGCTGGCGTTCATCGGCGTCGCCATCTGGGGTGTCGGGGCCAGCCTGGGCTTCCCGGTCGGCATGTCGGCAGCAGCGGACGATCCCGCTCGGGCTGCCGTCCGGATCAGCGTGGTGGCCACGATCGGCTACACCGCCTTCCTCGCCGGGCCGCCGCTGCTGGGCTTCCTCGGCGACCACTTCGGCATCCTGCGTGCGCTGCTGGTCGTGGGGGCGGTGTCGATCCTGGCCATGCTCGTGGTGCCGGCGGCCAAGCCGCTGCCGCCGAACCCGGAGAGCTAGCCGGCAGTCGCAAGTAGAGTCGACGACATCACTTCGGTGGAGGAGTCGCCAGATGATCGAGAGCCGTGAAGTCGAGTTGCTGGCCGGCGTGCCTGAGGGCCTGTTCATCGGCGGACGGTGGCGGTCAGCGTCCGACGGCGGCACCTTCGAGGTGGCGGACCCGGCCACCGGATCACCCGTGAAGCGCGTAGCCAGCGCGACGGTTGCCGACGGGTTGGCGGCTCTGGACGCGGCGTGCGACGCGTTTCCGGCGTGGGCGAAGACGCCATCACGGGAGCGCGCGGAGCTGTTGCGCAGGGCCTTCGACCTGTTGCAGGAGCGCAAGGAGGAGTTCGCGCTGCTGATGACGATCGAGATGGGCAAGCCACTTGCCGAGGCCCGCGGTGAGGTGGCCTATGGCGGCGAATTCCTGCGCTGGTTCAGCGAGGAGGCAGCCCGAATCCAGGGGCGCTACGGGCCCAATCCCGAAGGCACCGGACGGATGATCGTCTCTCAGCATCCGGTCGGGCCGTGCTACCTGATCACCCCGTGGAACTTCCCCTTGGCGATGGCCACCCGCAAGGTGGCGCCGGCTTTGGCTGCCGGCTGCACTGTGGTGGTGAAGCCGGCCGCGCTGACGCCCCTGACCACGCTCTACTTCGCGAAACTGCTCGCTGATGCGGGATTGCCGGACGGTGTGGTGAACGTGGTGACCACGAAGGCGTCCGGACCAGTCTCGGCGGCGGTCCTTGCCGATCCGCGGCTGCGCAAGCTGTCCTTCACCGGTTCGACCCCGGTAGGTAAGGAATTGCTCAAGCAGGCCGCTGATGGCGTCCTGCGTACATCGATGGAGCTGGGTGGTAACGCGCCTTTCCTGGTCTTCGAGGACGCAGACCTGGACAAGGCTGTGGACGGAGCGATCCTGGCGAAGTTTCGCAACATCGGGCAGGCCTGCACGGCGGCCAATCGGTTCATTGTGCACCGGAGCATCGCGGCGGAGTTCGCCGCTCGAGTGACTGCGCGCGTGCGCGAGTTCCGCACCGGACGCGGCACCGAGGAAGGCATCACGATCGGCCCGCTGATCGATGCGGACGCCGTGGCCAAGGTGGACGGACTGGTCCGCGATGCCGTGGCCCGCGGAGCTTCGGTGCAGACCGGCGGAGCGCCGATCGACGGTCCGGGAACCTTCTATGCAGCGACGGTGCTCACCGAGGTGCCGCCCGACAGCTCGATCGTGCGGGAAGAGATCTTCGGTCCAGTGCTTGCCATCGTCACTTTCGCGGACGAGGACGAAGCCGTCCGGCTGGCCAATGACACCGGCTACGGGCTGATCTCCTACGTCTTCACCGAGAGCAACGCGTGCGGGCAACGGATGATCGAGCGCCTGGAGACCGGGATGATGGCGCTCAACGTCGGTGTGGTCTCGAACGCCGCGGCTCCGTTCGGCGGCTGGAAGCTTTCCGGCATCGGACGGGAGGGCGGCGCGGAGGGCATCCACGAGTACCTGGAGACCAAGTACACGCTCACGCCCAACCCCTTCGGTTAGGGCGAAACGAAGCCACGCAGAGTCAGGTCGCTGGAACCCCTGC
>JAKOQD010000130.1 GCA_029778515.1 Actinomycetes bacterium | reverse complement strand
GGTGGTTCCGGTGGCCAGGGTTCCGTTGTTGGCCAGGCCTGAGCTGTCGAGGGCGGTGGTGCCGCTGGTTTCGTCGAAGGCCCAGTTGCCGACCGAGCCGGTCTCGGCCGGAGTCGTTGGCGTGGGTGTAGGGGTTGGCGTGGGCGTGGGCGTCGGGGTGGGTGTCGGCGTAGGCGTAGGGGTGGGTGTGGGGGTTGGCGTTGGCGTGGGTGTTGGCGTCGGGGTCGGCGTCCCCGCGCCGGCCAGCTCCGCGATTTCCGCGGCAGCTAGGGTGCGGGAATAGAGCCGGATCTGGTCGAGGCTGCCCTGCAATGCGCCTCCGCCGCTCGGCTGGCCGCCGAAGGTGAGGGCGAGGTTGTTTTGGCCGATCGCGCTCGGCCCGGCAACTGAAGCCACCTCGACACCATTCACGTATAGGCGCAGCCGGGTGCCATCGAAGGTGCCGGCGAGATGCGTCCACGTCGTGCCATCGGCCGGAACGACGGCTGGCGCGTTCACTCGATAGCTGTCGGCGGAACTCGCCTGATTCACCCTGAAGAAGGGCTTGCCGCTGCTGGCCAGCGAGAGCTCGTAACCATCGGTCATCGAGCCGTCCGCCTTCTTGAGCAGATATTGGGTGGCGACCTTCTCGGGTCGAACCCAGGTGGCAACCGTGAAGGTGTTCGTAGCGTTGAGTTCCGAGGCATGCGGGATCGTCACCCTGCCCGACGACCCGTCCAGGCGCAAGGCTCCGGCAGTCACACCCGTGGCCCAGGTTGCGGCACCGGACACCTGCCCGTCATGCTGCCAGCCCGACGCGTCGGACGCCGAGACGCCTGCGGTCTCGTCCAGGTTCCATACCCCCAGCAGCGAAGGTGCCGTTGTCACCGAGATCCGAACCGTGGCCGTTCCCGACCAGACTGATCCACTGCGTGCGCGGAAGGTGAAGGAGTCGACGCCGGTGAAGCCTGATGCCGGCTGGTAGGTGAAGCCGGTGGTGCCGGTGAGCGTCAGGATCCCCGAAACCGGTGATTCCATAACCTCGACCTGGTCCACCGCGGGGGAGTTGGCCCCGAGATTGAAGTTGGCCGAGAGCGGTGTGTCGACACTGGTCGTAGCAACGGAATTCAGCACGTTGGGAGCCTGGGCATCGAGCCAGGGCAGGCGCACGGTACCGGTCAGTGTGGCGCCACCGGCGAGGATCATTGCCTCGCCGTCGACGTTGGCCTTGGCACTCGTGACGTTGTTGTAGGCGCCCGGGAGCACGACCTCGGGATCGGCCGAAAAGTCGACGGAATCGAGTCGGGTCGTCTTGGACAGGATGTCGTCGAGTTGTTCGCTCGCGGTGTAGAGCACCCGCAGCGAGTTGGTGTCCTCATCGACAAGAACGATCGGTCGAGTGCCCTTGGTGTCGACCTCGCGAAGCGGATCCCAGGTGCCGTCCGGGCTGCGTACAAGAAGCGCGATCACCGTCTTGTTGGAGGTGTTGTACGAGGTCTTGACGGCCGCGTAGAGCTTGCCGGCAGTGGTCACGGCGACGTTGAGGTGGTCGTCGGCCACGCCGCCGCCCAGGTTGAGCACGGTGGCCGGTACTTGCTCGGCTGTCGACCAGGTGCCTGGGGCGGCGGAGTCGGTGTGCGTGCGGAATCCGAACCGCTTCGTGGTCTGGTTTGACCACATCACGCCGATCTTGCCCGGGAGCTTGGTCACAACCGAGATGTCGTCGCCGTCAATCCCTGAGGCTACGGTGATGGCGGCGGAGAAGGTGCTGTACGGAGCGTTGGCCCAACGTACCTGAATGGCGGACGAAGTCTCGGTAGCCAGCCACAACCGACCGGTGCTGTCGACGTCGATGGTCGCGGTCTCGCTGCCCGGCAGGGAGACCGCGGCTGGAGTCGGGCGATCCGCCCACCACGCGTAGGTGTTTGCAGCGCCGTCGTACTCCAAAGACACGAGAGTGGTCGTCGGGCCGTGGAGCAGAACGTGGACGACCGAGCCCGTATCGAGCACGTCGGCGCGAACATCGGTGCGATCCGAGATGCGGAGGACGGCAGACCACATGCCCGCGTCACGGCGCCAAACCCAGGTGCCGGCATCGGACGGGGCCGCGGAAGCGAGCACTGCCCACCAGGAGCCATGCGCTCGCCACAACTTGGACTGCGGCTTCTCGCCGGTCGTCCCGACCAGAGGGATCTCGGCGGCGGCGTAGTCGCTCGTTGCTGCTGCGGCGGATTCGGTGCCGGTCGAGTCGGTCGTGGTCGAAGCCGTCCCGCCCGCGGTCGCAGACCCTGAAGCGGTCGCGGTGGGTGCCGCCGAACTCGCCTGCACACTCGCTCCGAGGGACGCGACAGGCTGCCAGGAAAGGACGACCAGACCCGGCATAGGTTCTGGTTCCTCCGAGCTGACCTCGATGGAGTAGGTCTGCGCGGCCACAACATCCAGCACGGCTTCGGCGGTATCGAGGTCGCCAGCCCGATCGGCCGCCACTACGACGGTGCCGCTGGAGCCGCCCACCCGGACAGTGATCGCGGTGTCGATCTCGCTGCCCACAGTGGAGAACCGCATCTTTCGGTCACTGGGCGCCGTCCAGGACCACCACAGCGAGTCTGCCAACGCGGATGTGGACTCCGGGCCTCGGCGGGCGGTGAGGAAGTTCGGAATTACGTCCTGGCCGGAGACGCCACCGATCTGGCGCGCATCGTCCGCCTCGCTGGCGATGATGACGGCAGGATCCCGCGACTCGGCGGGCTCAGGAGTAGGCGTGAAGGATGGAACTCCGATACCCGAAAACGCCACTGCCACGCCGGACGCGACGGCGACAAGGGCGACCGCACCGAGCTTGACGGTGAGGCCGAGACGTCCGGACTTCATGATGAGAACCGGCTGGGGCGGTCGCCAACTGCTGGCGGACGGCGCGAGAACGCGCCCGGCTGCTGATAATCGAGACTGGTCATGCTTCCCCCGTACAGACCAAGACCGATCCCCCCCCGAGACCGGACTGCTGAAGCGGAGCTCCCGACGCTCCGGTCCAACTAGCCGCAGTATAGGCCGTTCTGGAGCGCTCTTGCAGGGCCCGACCCAACGAATGGGTCCGGGAATCCCGCCTCAGTGGCTGCTGAAGCGTGGGATCATTAGCGAATGCGGGCGCGCCCGAAAGGAGCCGGATGACGAATCTTCGGGTCGTGCTGGTTGACCACACGTCCCAGGACGGCGGCGGAGAACTCGCGGCGCTGCGGGTCGCGGAGCGGCTTCACCCGGACTCGGTCGATATCCGAGTAATCAGTTTTGCTGACGGTCCAATGGTGGGCCGCTACGCCGAGATCGGTGTTTCGGTGCAGTTGGTGCCACTCGGTGCGTCGGCGAACAGCATCTCCAGGAAAGGCCTACTGACCCCGCGAGGCTTGGTCACCGGAATCACCGGCGTGGTGCGCTTCCTGCCCAGCCTGGTCGCTGCGCTGCGGCGCGCGCGCGCCGACCTAGTCGTGGCCAACTCGCTGAAGGCGGCCATCACTGTGGCCATCGCGGCGCCCCTGGCCAGGCTGCCGTGGGTCTGGCACGTGCACGACCGGCTCGCACCGGACTACCTCCCGGGCGGACTTTCTCCGCTGATGCGATGCCTGGCTCGGCTGGGGCCGAGATCGATCGTCGCCAATTCCCGAGCAACCCTGGCCACTCTCCCGCCCCGGGCGCGCGACCGCGCGGTCGTCGCCTACCCCGGAGTCGCCGCGACTGTCACCGCCGCGGCAGGACGCTCCGGGGCGACGCCGCTGGTGGGCATGCTCGGACGGATCAGCCCTACCAAGGGACAGCGGGAGTTCATTCTGGCGGCGGACGCGGTTGCGTCCGTTTTCCCTGAAGCTCGCTTCCAGGTGATTGGAACCGCACTCTTCGGAGAGTCCGACTACGAGGCATCGGTCCGCCGGCTCGCGCGGACGCTCGCGGTCAGCGACCGGATTGAGTTCACGGGTTGGCTGGAGCACCCCTCAGCGCGACTGGCGGAATTGTCACTGCTGGTCCATGCCTCCGGGGTGCCGGAGCCCTTCGGTCAGGTGGTGGTGGAGGGGATGGCTGCCGGAGTTCCGGTGATCGCCACAGCGGCCGGTGGCGTACCAGAGATCCTTGACCCCGAAGGCGTCGCCGATCTAGGCGGTCGGGGGTTCGCAGTCACACCCTTCGGCATTCTCGTCCGTCCGGCCGACGTCGGCGCTTTGGCGGGTGCCCTTCGGCACAGCCTGCAGGACCCCGACGCGGCGAGGCGGCGGGCCGAGCGCGCGCTGGTGATGGTGGCGCAGCGATTCTCGATCGAGCAGACGGTGAGCACGATCGAGGACGCCTGGCTGCGATCGCTTGGCCGCGGGCCTCAGTCGGCAGGTGACCCGACCAGGACCGAGCGATAGACCCGGTCGGTAGCCTCGGCTTGAACCTGAGGCGTGAACTTCTCCCGCTGGCGTTCGTGGCCGAGCCTCCCCAGGTGAGCCCGCAAGCCGGCGTCGCCGGCGAGCAGGCGAAGGGACGTGGCCGCCGCGCCCACATCGTCAGGTTCGAAGCAGAGGTCGTGGGCCTCGGGTGGCAGGGTCTCCAGGTGGCCGCCGGCGGCCGTCGCCACCACCGGTAACGCGGCGGCCATGGCTTCGAGTACGACCAGTCCCAACCCCTCGATCGGGCAAGGAGCGATGAGCAACCCGGCTGCGGTCATCTGGGCGGCGACGTCGTCGCGAGAACCCAGGAAGTCCACGGCCGGCGCGATCCCGGACCGGGCAGCCTGCTCCTGCAGGGCCTCCCGCTGCGAACCGTCCCCGACCACCTGCAGCCGCCAGCCCGCGTCCGCGAGTTTGGAGGCGGCGAACGCTGACAGGGCGACGTCGGTGCGCTTTTCGGGCTCCAGTCGCTGCACCACCAGCACCGTCCAACTCCGCGGGCGTTCAGATCCGGGATTGTCCATCACACCCGGGTAGACCACCTCACTGCCCCCCTCGATATGGTCGGCGACGTATTGGCTGATCGCGATCTGCGCGGCAAGCCGGGACTCGATGAAACGGCCCGCGAGTCGACCGAGCCGCGTCCGTCCGCGCCGGGCCGCGAAATGCCTCGTGCTGATGAGCGGTAGGTTCGGCCCAGGGCG
>JAKOQD010000129.1 GCA_029778515.1 Actinomycetes bacterium | reverse complement strand
GCCCCGGCCCGGCAGCGTCAAGGTG
This sequence comes from Actinomycetes bacterium, assembly GCA_029778515.1. The sequence continues at coordinate 1,235 of JAKOQD010000129.1, read as the reverse complement.
GTGAACGAAAGCGAGAGCTGGGAGGCCGTGGTGCCGAGCATCCACGCCAGCGACACCCAGAGCGACTACCTGGCCGTGCTGAAGTATGTGGCGCTGGGCGCCGGGTTCCCGGAGCACTGGGTGGGCGCATCCCAGGACGTCAACCGCTCCACGGCCGGCAGCGCCTCCGAGCCGACCATCCGCGACCTGGAGGTGCTGCAGACGCAGTGGTTCGACGGCGTCATCCGCCCGATGCTGCAGATCCAGGCTCTGCTGCTCATCAACGCCGGCATGCTCCGCCTGCCGGTGGACGCCGTGGACTCCATAGACATCACCGCTCCGGATCTGACCGCATCCGATAACGCCTCCGTGGCGGAGGCGACGCTGCGGATGGCGCAGGCGGCGCAGCTGGCGATGGCGTCCGAGCTGATGACGCGCGAGACCGCGCGCCATCTGGTGCACAACGCCGCCGGCGTGCCCGTGCCGGAGGACATCGAAGACTTGCTTGCCCAGGAGCGGCAGAGGGACGCGGCGGCCGTCTACGGGTCCGGGCGGCCGCCATCCCCGCCTGAGGAGAACGAGCCATGACCGAGACCATCCGCGAGTCCGCCGTCATCGAGGCGGGCTCGTTTCGTGAGGAGGAGCGGATTATCCCGGACGCCGTGCTGATCCGCGCCGGCGTAAGCCGGAACCGCAACCGCTACAGCGAGGCGGTGCTGGCCAGGGACTATCCCATCATCGAGGGGCTGCCCGCGCGAAGCGGGCACTACCGGGCCGGGGACCTGACCGGCCGCAGCGACCCCCGGAACCTGGTGGGCACCTGGCGCAACGTGCGCTACCAGGACGGGGCCATCCGGGGAGACCTGCACGTGTTCGAGCATTACCTGCCCGTGCTCCGGGCGGCCAGGGAGGCCGGAGACCTGATCGGCGTGAGCATTGACCTGGCCGCCCGCCCGAAAGTGGTGCGGGAGAACGGGCAGCTGATCCGCGAGGTGGAAGGGTTCGTGGTGGACCCTTCGAACAGCGTGGACATCGTGGTTCATCCGGCTGCAGGTGGCCGGCTGTACGAGTCCGCCACGGATGAGTGGTGGACCCGATATGAGGAGACGAAGCCGATGAAACTGACTATCGAGGAGATCAAGGCCCGGCCGGCGCTCTGGCGGCTGGTCGAGGCGGCCGTCGAGGATCCCAACGCATTGACGGAGGAGATCCTGGCGGAGAAGTATCCGAAGCTGGTGGAGGCGATCGAGGCGCTG
>JAKOQD010000128.1 GCA_029778515.1 Actinomycetes bacterium | reverse complement strand
TGTCTACGCGGTGGATCCGTCCGAACCGGGGCATTTCCCGCCATGCCCGTTGAAGACGTTCACCGGTCTGGACTGCCCGTTCTGCGGGGGCTTGCGCGCGACCCACGACCTGCTGCACGGCAACCTGACCGGCGCGGTCGACTTCAACGCGCTGACCACACTGTTCGTTCTTCCGGTCGCGATGGTGCTGCTCGTCGTCTGGACGGTGCAACGCTGGCGGGGAAAGGACTTCTCCGTGCGCATCCCGATGCCGCTGAGCGTCGCCCTGGTCGCGGCAGTGCTGGCCTTCACCGTGGTGCGCAACGTCCCGGGAATGCCGTGGGGGACCGCCGCCTGACCGGTGCGCTTGGTCGTCAGCGCCTTGACTACCCTGGCGACTGTGAGTGTTCTCGAGGACATCGTCGCGGGGGTCCGCGAAGACCTCGCCACGCGCAAGGAACAGGTGCCTCTCGAGGATCTCAAACGCCGCGTCGAGACCGCGCCGGATCCGCGTGACGCACTCGCGGTGTTGCGGCAGGGCGGCGTCGGCGTGATCGCGGAAGTGAAGCGCTCCTCGCCCAGCAAGGGTTCCCTGGCGACCATCGACGACCCGACCCAGCTCGCCCAGGCCTACGAGCGCGGTGGCGCCCGATGCATCAGCGTCCTGACCGAACAACGCCGGTTCGGCGGCAGCCTCGACGACTTGGTCGCCGTGCGGGCAGCCGTCGACGTGCCGGTGCTGCGCAAAGACTTCATCGTCACCAGCTATCAACTCTGGGAAGCTCGGGCCTACGGGGCCGACATGGCGTTGTTGATCGTCGCCGCCCTCGAGCAGCCTGCGTTGGTCTCCCTGGTGGAACGCGCGGAATCGATCGGCCTGTTGCCGCTGGTCGAGGTGCACGACGCCGACGAGGTCGATCGCGCCGTCGACGCCGGCGCCAAGGTGATCGGCGTCAACGCGCGCAACCTCAAGACCCTGGATGTGGACCCTGCGGTGTTCAGCCGGGTCGCGCCTTTGATCCCGGAGGGTGTCGTGCGGGTCGCGGAGTCTGGCGTGCGCAATGCCCAGGATCTGCTCGGCTACGCCGCAGCTGGTGCCGATGCGGTGCTCGTCGGCGAAGCGCTGGTGACCCAGGCCGACCCCGCAGCCGCCGTGCAGGAACTGGTCTCGGCCGGCGAGCACCCCGCCGTCCGGCACGCTGAGTAGGAGCGCCGTGACCGCCCTTCCTGACAGCCATGGTCATTTCGGACCCTATGGCGGCCGCTTCGTTCCTGAGGCGCTGGTCGCTGCCTTGGACGAGCTCGACGCGGCGTTCCGGGGAGCCTGGAGCGACCCGGCGTTCCACGCCGAACTGGATGCCCTGCTGCACGACTACTCGGGCCGCCCGACGCCGCTGACGCCCGCCCGCAACCTGGCGCAGGAGTTCGGCGTCGCACAGGTCCTGCTCAAGCGCGAGGACCTCAACCACACCGGCAGCCACAAGATCAACAACGTGCTCGGCCAGGCCTTGCTGACCAAGCGGATGGGTAAAACCCGGGTCATCGCCGAGACGGGTGCCGGCCAGCACGGTGTCGCCACTGCGACAGCCGCGGCGTTGCTGGATCTCGAGTGCGTGGTCTACATGGGCGAGGAGGACACGCAGCGACAGGCGCTGAACGTTGCGCGGATGCAGTTGCTCGGTGCCACCGTCGTTCCGGTCACGACCGGAAGCCGCACGCTCAAGGACGCGATCAACGAGGCCATGCGGGACTGGGTCACCAACGTCTCGGACACCCATTACCTGCTCGGCACAGTGGCAGGTCCGGCTCCGTTCCCGGAGATGGTGCGGGAGTTCCACCGGGTGATCGGCAAAGAGGCCCGGCAGCAGTGTCTGGATCGCGGTGGGTTGCCTACCGCAGTGGCTGCCTGCATCGGCGGCGGCTCCAACGCCATCGGCATCTTCTACGACTTCTTGGGCGACGAGTCGGTGGCGTTGCACGGGTTCGAGGCGGCCGGCGACGGCATCCCGACCGGCCGGCACGCAGCAACCCTGTCGGCTGGTTCCATCGGTGTGTTGCACGGCACCCGGTCCTACCTGCTGCAGGACGCCGACGGACAGACGATGGCCAGCCACAGCATTTCGGCCGGGCTCGACTATCCGGGAGTGGGGCCGGAGCATGCCTGGCTGCGCGACAGTGGCCGGGTCGTTTATAGCGGCGTCACCGACGTGGAGGCCATGGCGGCGTTTGAGTTGTGCTGCCGGACCGAGGGGATCATCCCGGCGATCGAAAGTGCCCACGCCGTGGCAGGTGCTCGTCGGATCGCCGCCGAGCTCGGCCCGGACGCGACCATCCTGATCAACCTGTCCGGCCGTGGCGACAAGGACGTCGCGACCGCTGCGGAGTACTTCGGATTGGGGCAGGCATGAGCCGGCTCGCGGAGGCGTTCGCCGCGGCTCGAGCCGAGCAGCGGGCACTGCTCATCGGCTACCTGCCGGCTGGCTTTCCGACCTGGGTGGACGCCGTGGCCATCATCACCGCGATGGTCGAGAGCGGCGTCGATGTGGTCGAGATCGGACTGCCGTACAGCGACCCCTTGATGGACGGGCCGGTAATCCAGACAGCGGCTGATCAGGCGCTCGCGCAGGGAACCACCGTCGCCGATGTTCTGCGGACCGTGGAAGCGGTCGCGGCTACAGGGGCGCCGACGCTGGTGATGAGCTACTGGAATCCGATCGAGCGCTACGGTCTGGACCGCTTCGCCAAGGACCTCGCGGCGGCCGGGGGAGCGGGGGTCATCACCCCGGACATCATCCCGGAGGAGGCTGCGGACTGGGTGGCCGCCACTGACGAAGCGATGGTCGACCGGGTCTTCCTCGTGGCGCCGTCCTCGCCCGCCGAGCGCATCGAGACGGTGGCCCGGGTCAGCAACGGCTTCGTCTACGCCGCTTCCACGATGGGGGTCACGGGTACCCGCGACCAGGTTTCGGTGGACGCTCGCGAACTCGTGGAGCGGACGAAGGCATTGACGGCCCAGCCGGTATGTGTGGGTCTGGGTGTTTCGACGCCGGAACAGGCCGGCGAGGTGGCCCGCTACGCAGACGGAGTGATCGTGGGTTCGGCTTTCGTGCGCCGGGTTCTGGAGGCCGACTCACCTGCTGCGGCAGCCGCCTCGGTGGCAGAGTTGGCAGGACAGATGGCCGCCACGGTGCGGGCAGCGCGTTGAGTGATCAGGCGCAGGGTGTTCGACGCGGTCTGCCCGGGCGCCGCTGACCGGTATCGCGGACACCAGCGTTTAGGCTTTACCAAGCACAGGCGAGAGGTAGGTCATGGCCGACAAGAAGGAAGCGAAGTCCACCCGCGAGAAAGCCGCGGAGGCACGTGCCGCGGCGCAGGCGTCCGAACGCCGCCGCGAGCGGATGATCCGGATCATCGGCGGGATCGCGGTGTTGGCGGTCGTGGGCATCATCATCGGTATTGGCG
>JAKOQD010000127.1 GCA_029778515.1 Actinomycetes bacterium | reverse complement strand
GGCCGCCCCGCATCGCTGGGCGGCCGTCCTGGCTGCAACTGGGATCAGGCTCCGGCGGCGAAGCGGACGAACCGCTTGACCTCGACGCCGTTGTTCTTCAGCAGCTGGCCCACGGTGAGCTTGTCGTCGGAGACCGACGCCTGCTCGACGAGGCATACCTCCTTGTAGAAGCCGCCCAGGCGACCCTCGACGATGCGCGGGATGATCTGCTCGGGCTTGCCCTCCTCCTTGGCGGTCAGCTCGGCGATCTTGCGCTCGTTGTCGAGCACCTCGGCCGGCACCTCGTCACGGGTGACGTACGCCGGGGACATCGCCGCGATCTGCATGGCGATGCCACGCACGAACGCTTCGTCGCCACCGGCGTGCTCCACCATGACGCCCACCTGCGGGGGCAGGTCCTGCGACCGCTTGTGCAGGTAGATGCTGACGTCGCCGTCGAAGGTAGCGGCTGCGGCCAGTTCGAGCTTCTCGCCGATCTTGGCGCTGAGCTCTGCGACCGCTTCGGCCACGGTTTGACCGGACGGGAGCGCGACCGCGCCGGCCGCCTCGACGCCGTGCGCGCCAGCGGCGTCCACGGCGGCGGCGATGGCCTCGGCCAGCGCCATGAACTCAGCGTTCTTCGCGACGAAGTCGGTCTCGGCACCCAGCTGGATGACGGTCTTGCCGGACGCGGCGACCAGGCCGTTGCTGGCCTCACGGTCGGAGCGCTTGGCCATCTTCGCCTGGCCGGTGACCCGCAGGATCTCCACGGCGCCGTCGAAGTCGCCGTCAGCCTCGGTGAGGGCCTTCTTCGCGTCCATCATGCCGGCGCCGGTGGCGTCGCGGAGCTTCTTGACGTCCGCGGCAGTGATCGTTGCCATATCTGTTCTCTCGTTCCTTACTTGGTCTCGTCGGCGGCGAGCTCGGCCATGACCTCGGCGGCGGCGGCTTCGGTGGTCTCGGCGACCACTTCGGCGACCGGCTCGGCCACGGCTTCAGCGGCAACCTCGACGTCGGCTACGGGCTCAGCAACCTCAGCGGCCGGCTCGGCGACCTCGACAGCCACGGCCTCGGCCTCGGCCGGAGCGCCGGCCAGCAGGTCGCGCTCCCAATCGGGCATCGGCTCGACCTCTTCGCCGGTGGTGGTGCCGGCGGAGCGGGCCAGCAGGCCCTCGGCCACCGCGTCAGCGAGCACGCGGGTGAGCAGCGCGACCGAGCGGATCGCGTCGTCGTTGCCCGGGATCGGGAAGTCGACCTGGTCGGGGTCGCAGTTGGTGTCCAGGATGCCGACGATCGGGATGCGCAGCTTGCGCGCCTCGTCGATAGCCAGGTGCTCCTTGTTGGTGTCGACCACCCAGATGGCCTGCGGCAGCTTGTGCATGTCGCGGATGCCGCCGAGGGTCTTGGCGAGCTTCTCCATCTTGCGCTTGCGCTGCAGGAGTTCCTTCTTGGTCAGGCCGGACGCCGCCACGTCGTCGAAGTTCAGGCCCTCAAGCTCCTTCATCTTCGCGATGCGCTTGGAGATGGTGCCGAAGTTGGTGAGCATGCCGCCCAGCCAGCGCTGGTTCACGTAGGGCATGCCGACGCGGGTGGCCTGCTCGGCGATGGCCTCCTGTGCCTGCTTCTTGGTGCCGATGAACAGGATCTGTCCGCCGCGGGCGACGGTCTCCTTGACGAAGCCGTAGGCACTGTCGATGTAGCCCAGCGACTGCTGCAGGTCGATGATGTAGATGCCGTTGCGCTCGGTGAAGATGAACTTCTTCATCTTCGGGTTCCAGCGCCGGGTCTGGTGCCCGAAGTGGACGCCGCTGTCAAGCAGCTGGCGCGTGGTTACGACCGCCATGGCCGTTCCTCTCTGCGCGGGCAGGCTGAGCCCGACCCGCTTGGGTTGTCCGGACCGAGCTTTTCGGTCCGCCTGACGCAGCCGCCGGATTCCCACCCGTCCAGCCGGGGCTGATTCGGGACCACGGGCGCCGACCCGCCGTACGGCGGTGAGGCTGCGTGCGAAGTCGACCCGGATCGGCCGGGTCGCTGCCCTGAGTCTACGCCGGGCGGACGGGCGCTCGCCAATCGGGGTTCGGTGTAGCAAGACGCCCCGTCGATGTCCCAATCGGCAGCACTGAGCCCAATTCCGGTCGAATCCTGGGCAAATTGTCCGTCTGGAACATCGCCGAGCAACACCGGGTCGGTACCTGGACTGGTACAGGGTGAAGACAGCTAGGAGTTGTCCACAACCACTGAGTTATCCACAGTTCAACAAATCGGGTGACACAAATCCGGCTCCCGTGACGATAAATAGGGCATGAGGAGATCGCGCCTGTTGGCCGGGCTGGTACTCGCGGCGGGGTTGCTGCTGCATCCGGTGCCTGCCGCTGCGGCCACTGCGGTTCCTCCGATCGGGGGCGCGGTGGTCCGCGGCTTCGATCCCCCGGCCCAGCCATGGCTGTCTGGCCACCGCGGCGTCGACCTGTTGGGCAAGGTCGGCGAGCCGGTGCTGGCAGTCATGGCTGGCCGGGTCACTTACTCCGGAACGCTGGCCGGGCGCGGGGTGGTGGTGGTCTCCCACGGGAGCCTGCGCACCACCTACCTGCCGGTCACGCCGGGGGTTTCGGTGGGGGCCGAAGTGACCGCCGGCGAGGTGATCGGGGGGCTCGCCGGCGGCCACACCTGCCCGGGCGGCACCTGCCTGCACTGGGGCCTGAAACGCGGCGACGAGTATCTCGACCCGCTCAGCCTGCTCGGCGACACGGCACTGCGGCTGCTGCCGGCGGATGCGGAAGATCAGGTGGCCGACATTGTGCGTTATCGAGCTGCCGCGATCGCCGAGGGCGGCAAGCTACCCGGTCTGCTCTCCAGTCCAGCGGACGCGGAGGTGGGCTCTAAGTTCGGTATGCGACTGCATCCGATCTTCCACGAGTGGCGCTTGCACAACGGCGTGGACCTGGGTGCGAAGTGCGGTTCGCCGATCCGGGCGGCTGCGCCCGGACGGGTGGTGCGGGTGAGCTACGACTCGGCGAGCGGGCATCGGCTGGAGATTGACCACGGCGAGGTGGGCGGCCACCATCTCAGAACCGGCTATCTGCACGCTACGGGCTACTCGGTGAGGGTTGGCCAGACCGTGAAACGCGGCCAGATGGTAGGGCGGGTGGGCACTACCGGCTGGAGTACCGGCTGTCACCTGCACTTCATCACCTGGCTGGACGGCAGTTACACCGACCCCGAGCGCTTCCTGTAGCCATGGATGCGGCGGCGGACACAACCTCCTCAGCCCTGCGCACCCGAGCGCGGGTGGGCCTGCCGATAGGCGGCGCGCAGCCGCTCGCTGCTGATATGCGTGTAGAGCTGGGTGGTCGCGAGCGAGGAGTGGCCGAGCAGCTCCTGCACCGAACGCAGGTCGGCGCCGCCCTCCAGCAGGTGCGTGGCCATGGCGTGCCGCAAACCATGGGGGCCGAGGTCCGGGGCGTCCGGCACTTGCGCGAGCGCCTGGTGCACCAGCCGGCGGACCACGCGCGGATCGATTCGGCCGCCACGGTCGCCCACGAACATCGCCGACCCGGCCGCCGGTGCGACCAGTTGGGACCGCACCGACAGCCAGTCCTCCAGCGCCCGCCGCGCCGGCCGCCCGAGCGGCACCGTCCGTTCCTTCCCGCCCTTGCCGAGCACGCGGAGCATGCCGCGCTGCACGTCGAAGTCGGGAAGGTCCAAACCCACCAACTCCGAAACCCGGATGCCACATGAGTAGAGGACTTCGACGATCGCCAGATCGCGTTGGCGGCCGGCACGGGCAACCGGCTCATCGACTTCGGCTATCCGCGCCGCAAGTCCGTCCAGCAGGTCACGGGCGTGGTCCACTGCGATGGTTGGGGGCAGCCGTCGATCCACCCGCGGGGAACGCAGCGTCGCGGCCGGATCGGCAGCGATTCGGCCCGTCCGCCTTGCCCAGGCGAAGAAGGTGCGTGCCCCGGCCGACCGGCGCGCCAGCGTGGCCCGGTCGGCTCCGCCTGCCTGCAGGTTCGCAAGCCAGGTGCGCAGATCGGCGAGCCGAACCTGATCGGGCTCGCCCCCGCCGACCCGCGCTAGGTGGGCGAACAGACTCGTCACATCTGAGGTGTAGGCGCGGACGGTATGCGGTGAGAGCCCACGCTCCAGGCGCAGGTGCCCGGCGAATTCAGTCACCATCCGAGCAGCTGCCGGCGTGAGGAAGTCCTCGCTCGCAGTCACCCCGCCAGCGTCACCTCGGAGAGGACACTGCGCAAGCGGCCACGCGGTGAGCCCTAAGATGGGCAGCCGACGAAGAGTGAGGACGCATGGGCATTGAAGAGCTGACCACCGGCGGGAAACTGCGCCGGGTCACCCGCTGGAGCGAGCCGGTGCTACACGCCCAGACACGGGCGGTCACCGCCTTCGACGACGAACTCCGGGAGCTGGTGCGGGACATGTTCGCCACCATGGCTGCCTCCCACGGCGTCGGCCTGGCCGCCACCCAGGT
>JAKOQD010000020.1 GCA_029778515.1 Actinomycetes bacterium | reverse complement strand
TACCAGCGCATCACCCGTCTGGGTGGCCAACTCAACGGATACGCGCTGAACCTGACCCAGCACATGGCCGACTTCCTGCGCCGCTGGCCCGAACTGCGCGCCGATATGGACGCCAACGTCGAAGCCCGTGCCGAGTTCCTGGCCTTCCGCGACCGCGTCGCCAACGACGACCTGCCGCGTTTCGAGCTGGAGTTCAAAGAGCAGCTCAACAAAAACGCCATCCAGGAACTCGCCGGATTCAATAACTGGCTGGGCCGTCAGGGCTCGGCCATCGACGATCGCGTCCAGCGCATCAACGAGGCGCTGGGAGCGGTGCCCTACAACCCGGGTCGCTACATCCGGCTGGAGAAGGAGCCGACCACCAATCAGGATGTGGTGCAGTTCCGCTCGGATCTGCGCAACCTGACCAACGACACCCTCGCCGTCGATGGAGACCAGTATTCCGAGCAGCGCTTCCTCGACGTCAAGCGGATCATCGAGCGGTTCCGCGGCCGCGACGGCTATGCCGAGGCCGACAAGAACTGGACCCGACGGGTCACCGACGTCCGCAACTGGTTCGTCTTCTCCGCATCCGAGCGAGACGCCGAGACCGACGTCGAGTGGGAGCACTACAGCGACTCCGACGGCAAGTCCGGTGGCCAGAAGGAGAAGCTCGCCTACACCATCCTCGCCGCATCGCTGGCCTACCAGTTCGGCCTGGAGTGGGGTGTCGAGAAGTCCCGGGACTTCCGGTTCGCCGTCATCGACGAGGCGTTCGGCCGCGGTTCGGATGTTTCGACGCGCTACGCCCTGCAACTGTTCGCCGCGCTCGGCCTGCAGCTGCTCATCGTCACCCCGCTGCAGAAGGTTCACGTCATCGAGCCCTACGTGAAAGCGATTGGATTCGTGGACAATCCGACCGGACAGTTCTCCCGGCTGCAGACGATGACCATCGAGGAGTACCGCGACCGGCGCGACGACCGGCGACCGTGACGGCAGACTGGATCACGCCCGCGGACATCGCCGCCAAGGTGCGGCGCAGGTGGGACGACGGTTCGCTGCTGCGGGCACACGCCGGCGGTGCGCCCTTCGAGCCCATCGACGTACCGCTGCGCGGTCCCAAGCCGTCGCAGGTGGGTGACGATATCAACGCCGTACGGGAGTGGGTCGCCGCACTCGACGCCGGCAGCCGCGACGGCCACCGTTACGCCCTGCGGTGGCAGGCGATCGGGGGCAGACAGATCGGGCGCAACCAACTGCCGGTCCGCGCGGTGGTCTCCTCGTTCGAGCAGGCCTGGGCTCTGTTGGGGGTGTCGGCGGAGGTGCGCCGGTTCGACGCACTTATGGAGCTCGCCGGCCGGCATCCGCCGGTGCGCACCTGGATCGCCGAAAACCCGCACCGCGCAATCGAACTGGCCCCCGAGCTGCCCCGGTTGATCGCCGCCTACGAGTGGCTGGACAGCCACCGGAATTCGCGCCGGTACCTGCGTGAGATCAGCGCACCCGGGGTGGACACCAAGTTCGCCGAGCGCCATCGACCGGTGCTCGCCGCCATGCTGGGTGTGTCATCGACCGGGCAGGGTTTCCTCGCCGATCTGGGCCTGCGGTCCAAACCGGGGCTGGTGCGGCTGCGGCCCGCACCTACGCTGGGATTTCCCGCGCCGGTGACCGAGTTGGCCGTGCGGACCGAGGAGTTGGCGCAACTGACCGTCGACCCCAGAACGGTGGTGATCGTCGAGAACGAGATCAGCTACCTGTGCATCGACGTCCCGCACGATGGGATCGTGTTCTGGGGGAAGGGTTTCGATGTCGACAAGGTTGGTCGGCTGCCGTGGCTGGCCGACGCGGAGGTCATCTACTGGGGAGATATCGACACCCACGGGTTCGCCATTCTCGACCGGCTACGGGCCTGGCTCCCACAGGCCCGCTCGGTTCTGATGGACCGCCAGACACTGCTGGCCCATCGCGACCGCTGGGGTACTGAGGATCGGCCGGCGTGCTCGGCTCTGACCCGGCTGACAGCCGAGGAGCAGGACCTCTATGCGGACTTGGTCGCCGACGCGATGGGGGAGAGGGTGCGATTGGAGCAGGAACGGATCGACTGGGCGTGGGTCGAGGAACGGCTGAGATCGGTGCGTTCCGTCAATACTTCTGGCGTGGCGCAACGTAGCCAAGCCTGATCAGTGCTTTGCGGAACTTCGCGTCCTTATCGTGCCGGACAGCGAGATGACGATCGCCCAGTAGCCGGCACAGCGGGCGGAGGTTGCGGTCGTTGGCGATGAGCGCGG
>JAKOQD010000126.1 GCA_029778515.1 Actinomycetes bacterium | reverse complement strand
TCTGGTTCGCCGCCAGCGCCGGCGAGCATGAAGTGACCGTGTCCGCGCTCTGCCGATACAGCCGCACCGGCGAAGGCCTGCACCGCTTCGTCGACCCCGTGGACGACCGCGTCTACTGCTACAGCCAGTTCGAAACCGCGGACGCCCGCCGCGCCTTCGCCTGCTTCGAGCAGCCCGACCTGAAAGCCACCTTTGCGTTCACCGTGATCGCACCTGCCGACTGGACGGTGATCTCCAACTCCGCCGCGGTGGAACCGGTGATCGAAGGTCAGGAGGGGCTCGACCAGCAGAACGGGGAGCGGTTGGACCAGCCGGCCACCATCGCCCGCTGGACCTTCGCGACAACTCCCCCGATCTCCAGCTACATCACCGCCCTGATCGCCGGGCCGTTCCACACTGTCACTGATTCCTACGCCGGCAACGCCGCGGAGATCCCGCTGTCGGTGAGCTGCAGGCAGTCGTTGGTGCCCTACCTGGACGCCGAGCGGATCCTGAACACCACCAAGGCCGGCTTCGCGGTGTTCGAGGAGCACTTCGGCATGCCGTACCCGTTCGCCGACTACGCGCAGATCTTCGTGCCCGAGTTCAACGCCGGCGCCATGGAGAACGCCGGCTGCGTCACGATTCGCGACGAGTACCTCTACCGCTCGCGGGTGACCAACGCGTCCTATGAGGCCCGAGACAACACCATCCTGCATGAGCTCGCGCACATGTGGTTCGGCGACCTGGTCACCATGACCTGGTGGGATGACCTGTGGTTGAACGAGTCTTTCGCCGAATGGGCCTCGCACTTCTGCCAAGCCGAGATCCGCGCCAAGGGCAGCGCCGGCGACAACCCGTGGGCCACCTTCGCCAACAGCCGCAAGACCTGGGCCTACCGTCAGGACCAATTGCCGTCCACCCATCCCGTGGCTGCCGACATGGTTGACCTGGCCGCGGTCGAGTTGAACTTCGATGGCATCACCTACGCCAAGGGCGCGTCGGTGCTGCGCCAACTGGTCGCGTTCGTCGGACAGGAAGCGTTTCTGGCGGGCGTTCGGGCCTACTTCGCCGAACACGCCTGGGGCAACACCCAGCTGAGCGACCTGCTGGCCGCACTCACCACCGCGTCCGGACGCGACCTGTCCCACTTCGCCGCGGAGTGGCTGCAGACCTCAGGGGTGAACACGCTGCGCGCCGAGTTCGAAACCGACGCGGACGGGAACTTCAGCCGCTTCGCCGTCCGGCAGACCGCGGTGCCGCAGTGGCCGACCCTGCGCCACCACCGGCTGGCGATCGGCCTCTTTGCCGAGGCGGACGGAAAACTGGCCCGCACCCATCGCGTCGAGGTGGACATCGCCGGTGAATTGACCGAGATCCCGGAGTTGATCGGGCAGGCGCGGCCCGACCTGATCCTGCTGAACGACGACGACCTCACCTACGCCAAGATCCGGCTCGACGAGCGCTCATTGGCCACCCTGGTTAGCGGCATCGGCAGACTGGACGACGCACTGGCTCGCGCCCTTTGCTGGGGTGCGGCCTGGGACATGTGTCGCGATGGTGAGTTCCGCGCGTCCGATTACGTTTCGCTGGTGCTCAGCGGCGCCGGCGTCGAGGACGACCTCACCGCCGTCCAGGCGCTGATGGGCCAGTCGCGCACCGCGATCGACTACTATGCACCCCGGGACACTCGCGCCGAGCTGAACGACCGTCTGATCGCAGGCCTGGCCCGGCTGATCAAGGATGCCGAGCCAGGTTCGGATCACCAGCTGGCGTTCGCCAGAGCCCTGATCCAGGCTGCGGACTCCGATGCTGTCGCCGACCTGCTCAAGGCGTGGCTGAACGGGGACGAAGCACCGGCGGGGCTCGCGATCGACACCGACCTGCGCTGGCTGATCGTGACCAACCTCGCCCGGCTCGGCGTGTTCGGCGAGGCCGAGATCAGCGCTGAAGCCGAGCGCGACGCGACCGCAGCCGGCGCCGAGAAGGCTGCCGGCGCACGTGCAGCGCAACCGCTGGCCGAGGCGAAGACCGAGGCTTGGCGGCTGATCACAGCCGATCCCGACGTGGCCAACGAGACCCACTACCAGATCAGCCAGAACTTCTGGAAGTTCGGCCAGGACGAGGTGCTGCGGCCCTACGTGCAGCGCTACCTGGAGGTCGCGGAGGCGATTTCTGATGGACGTGACGGCTGGGGCGAGCGCAGTTCCGCGATTCGGCAGCATGTGCTGGGGCTGTTGTTCCCCAGCCCGCTGGCCGACCGTCCGACCCTGGACGGGATCGACCAGTGGCGGGCCAACACCGTGCTAACTGACGCCGTGGCCAGGCAGTTCGCCGAGAAGCGCGATGACGCCGAGCGGGCGCTGTTCTGTCAGGCCGCCGGCGCCTGAGTCGGCCTACCCCCCGCACATCGCCCGCGCTCCCCTCGCAAGCTGGACGGTTGCGCCCCGTCACGGGTCGTAACTGTCCAGCTTGATGAGTGCGACCGGCGCAGGCAGCTACGTCATCCCGGCGCAGGCCGGGATCTCGTCAGCCGCGATCCGGCGACTTCCAGCCGCGGGCCATCGTCAGCAGCATCACCACGGCAGTGATTGCCAGCGGAATGAACAGGGTTAAGGTGAGTAGTTCAATCGCGGTCGGCTCCTGCACGGCAGGCCAACCGGGGAGCGTCTCCAGCGGAACGAGTGCGGGTAGCGGCATGCACCAAAGCTAGCCGAAGCCGGTTTCGTTGGGTACCTCCTGCCCGCCGCGAGCCACCTGCCGACAGAGGCTTTCGATGGGACGCCCGGCCCGGGGTCGCCAGGAATCGGTAGATTGGCCGTTCGAGAACCCGTCCGCTTCGGCGGAACGCCTCGAGACCTGAGGAGCGGCTTGCGTGGCTGAAGCGACCAATCAACCAGCTGAGGCTTCCCGAGTGGTTGCCGATGCCCCGGAGCTTTCCCGTTCGCTGGCGCGAATGGCCCACCAGATCCTCGAAGCCAACCAAGGCTGCGAGGATCTCGTGCTGTTGGGCATCCCCACCCGCGGCGTCCACCTGGCGAAGCGTTTGGCGAAGCTGATCGAAGCGATCGAGGACCGTCCCGTCCGGCTCGGCGTGCTCGACATCACCATGTACCGCGACGACCTTCGCGCCAACCCCACCCGCAGAGTGGGCCGGACGTCCATCCCGGGCCGGATCGATGACACCGTAGTGGTGCTGGTGGACGATGTTCTCTACTCCGGACGGACGGTGTCCGCGGCCATCGACGCCCTACGCGACCTCGGTCGCCCGCGCGCGGTCCGGCTGGCTGTGCTGGTCGACCGCGGCCATCGGGAACTGCCGATCGCCGCCGACCACGTCGGGCGCGCGATGCAGACCGCAGCCGACGAACGCGTCCAGGTACTGCTGGACGAGTTGGACGGGCGCGACGAGGTGGTCATCTCCCGCCCAGGAGGCACCCGATGAGGCATCTGCTCAGCGCCGCCGACCTGACCCTGGCCGAGGCCACCTCGATCCTCGACGTGGCCGCCGAGATGGCCGACGTGCAGCGTCGTCCGGTGAAGAAGCTGCCAACGCTGCGCGGCCGCACGATCGTGAACCTCTTCTTCGAAGACTCGACTCGCACCCGCACCTCCTTCGAGATCGCCGGCAAATGGCTCAGCGCCGACACCATCAACGTCTCGGCGAAGGGGTCGTCGGTCTCCAAGGGCGAATCGCTGCGGGACACGATGCTCACCCTCGACGCCATGGGCGTGGACTGCTTTGTGATCCGGCACGCGTCCTCGGGTGCGGCCGCCCAGGTCGCGTCCTGGGTGCGCGCACAGGTGGTCAACGCCGGCGACGGGCAGCACGAGCACCCGACCCAGGCGCGCCTGGACGCGTACGCGATGCGTGCGCACTTCCGCAAGATCGGCTCCACCGACACCAGCGGCGGCTTCGAGGGCAAGAAGATCGCGATCGTCGGCGACCTGCTGCACTCCCGGGTGGTGCGCAGCAACGTGCTGCTGCAGCGGACGCTGGGCGGCGAGGTGACCCTGGTCGCCCCGCCCACGCTGCTGCCGACCGGAGTGGAGACCTGGGGTTGCCCCGTCACGAGCGACTTCGACGAGGCGCTCGCGGACGCCGACATCGTGATGATGCTGCGGGTGCAGCGTGAACGGATGGCCGGCGGTTTCTTCCCGACCGAACGCGAATACGCCGAGGCTTACGGCCTCACCGAGGAGCGTCTGGCCGCGCTCAAGCCGGGCGCGGCGATCTGCCATCCCGGCCCGATGAACCGCGGCGTGGAGATCTCCAGCGCAGCCGCCGACGCAGCCAACTCGCTCGTGCTCGAACAGGTGGCGGCCGGCGTGGCCGTCCGGATGAGCGTGTTGTACCACCTGCTCGGCTCGAACGAAGGAGCGATGAAGTGAGCCTGCTGATCACCGGTGCAACCCTCGCCGACGGCACCCGCGGCGACCTGTACGTGGCGGACGGGCGGCTGGCCGACCCTGCGTCCGCGCCGGCCGGGGTCGAGCGGATCGACGCGGACGGGCTGCTGGCCCTGCCCGGCCTGGTCGACCTGCATACCCACCTGCGCCAGCCCGGACGCGAGGACGCCGAGACCGTCGCCTCCGGCACGGCTGCTGCGGCCCGCGGCGGCTACACCTGCGTGCACGCGATGGCCAACACCAACCCGGTCACCGACACCGCTGAGGCCGCCGAGTACATCCACTCCCTCGGCGGAAGCGATGGACACTGCGAAGTGCGCGTGGTCGGCGCGGTCACCAAAGGGCTGGCTGGCGAGGAACTCGCCGAACTCGGCTTGATGCACGCGTCCGCTGCCGGGGTGACCGTGTTCTCCGACGACGGCCGCTGCGTGGACGATTCGTTGTTGATGCGCCGGGCACTCAGCTATGTGAAGGCGTTCGACGGCGTAGTCGCGCAGCACTCCCAGGATCCACGGCTGGCCGGTCCGGGCGCTTGCTGCCACGAGTCCGAATGGTCGGGACGGCTGGGCCTGCCCGGCTGGCCGGCCCAGGCCGAGAGTGTGATCGTGGCCCGCGATGTGCAGTTGGCCGAACTGACCGACTCACGCGTCCATGTCTGCCATGTGTCCACCGCCGAGAGCGTGGACGTGGTCCGCTGGGCCAAGAAACGCGGCATCAAGGTGACGGCTGAGGCCACCCCGCACCATCTGCTGCTGGACACTCCACTGGTGGCCGGCTACGACACCACCTTCAAGGTGAACCCGCCGCTGCGCACGTCCGAGCACCTGGCGGCCGTGCGCGAGGCGCTCGCGGACGGCACGATCGACATCGTCGGCACCGACCACGCTCCACACGCACGCCAGGACAAGGATCATCCCTTCGACGTCGCGCTGCCGGGCATGCTCGGGCTCGAGCAGGCGCTCGCCGTGGTCATCGACGTCATGGTCAACAGCGGACGCATGGACTGGCCGACCCTGGTCGAACGGATGTCGCACGCGCCGGCACGAATCGGCAAGGTTGCCGGCCAGGGGCGCCCGCTCGCAGTGGGTGAGCCGGCGAACCTCGTGCTCGTGGACCCGTCCGCGCGTGCCACGGTTGACCGCGACGCTTCCCGCTCACGGGCTCGGAACAACCCCTACCACGGCCTCGATCTGCCCGACCCGGTGGTGGCGACGATCTGGAACGGTCGGGTGACCTATCAGCGCTGACCGAGCGCCTGCATGAATCGATTCACACAGTCCCGCGATTCCAGCGTGTGGCGTGACTGCTGACGGATATGCTCAGTGGACCGACGGCAGGAGGCCCAGATGAAGCGCCAGCGCGCCAGCGTCAAGGACGTCGCCGCACTCGCCGGAGTCTCGGTTGGCACCGTGTCGAATGTGATGAACCGGCCAGAGTCGGTCACCGAGAAGACCCGCACCAAGGTCGAACAGGCCATGGCGGAGCTGAACTTCCACCGCAATGCCTCCGCACGACAGCTACGGGCCGGCGTTTCGCGGACGGTTGGCGCGATCGTGATGGACCTCGGCAACCCCTACTACACCGAGTTGGCCCGCGGCATCGAGGATCGGCTGGCCCAGGATGACCACACCCTGATCCTTTGCTCCTCCGACGAGGATCCCGAACGTGAGGGCCGGTTCCTCAGGCTGCTGGCCGAGCAGGGCGTGCGCGGCGTCCTGGTCACGCCGATGTCCACCACCAAGGAACGGCTGGCCCCACTGCGCCAGCTCGGGATCGCGTCCGTGTTGATGGACGCGAGCAGCCGCGACCATGCCGCCGTCGGTGTTGACCACGTCTCCGGTGGTCGGCAGGCGATCGGCCATCTGCTCGCGCAGGGTCACCGCCGGATCGCGTACCTGGCCGGACGCGATGAGCTGCAGCAGACCCGGCATCGACTGAAGGGCGCGGTGCAGGGGATCCAGAACGCCGGCCTGGAGCCGGCGAAGGTGCTTCAGGTCATCCACCTGTCCAACCTCAACGCAGCGGACGGCGAGGAGGGCATGGGCCGCATCCTCGACGACGGCGCGAAGCCGACCGCTGTGTTCTGCATGAACGACATCGTCGCGCTGGGCGCCATGCGCGCGATCCGTGCGCGTGGCCTGCGGATCCCGGACGATCTTGCAGTGGTCGGCTACGACGACCTCTACTTCGCCGCCGAACTGATGACTCCACTCACCTCAGTGCGCCAGCC
>JAKOQD010000125.1 GCA_029778515.1 Actinomycetes bacterium | reverse complement strand
CGGCCACCGGGCTGAGGGTTTCGGTGTCTCACGTGCCATCCAAGGTCGTGTTAGGCACCGAAATGCCTGAAGCCAGCGACTCAACGCGCTTGGGCCGCGGTTGTGAGAGTCCGACGCGGCTGTGAGCGTCAGACGGGCGTCTACATCTAACAACAACGCCGTTGGCTATCAAACGGCTCAACCTGCCCGCACCTGCGCGATCCCGCGGCGGGCCAGCTCATCGGCGCGCTCGTTCTCCGGGTGCCCGTTGTGCCCCTTGACCCACTCCCACCGCACGTCATGCCGGGCCACCGCTTCGTCGAGGCGCTGCCACAAGTCCACGTTCTTCACCGGCTGCTTCGAGGATGTGCGCCAGCCGCGCACTTTCCAGCCCGGCACCCACTCGGTGATCCCTTTGAGCACGTAGGTGGAGTCGGTGGTGACCACCACCTCCGATGCCCGCGTCAGCGACTCCAGCGCCGTGATCGCGGCCATGAGTTCCATGCGGTTGTTCGTGGTCTGCGGCTCGCCTCCGAACAACTCGCGCTCGTGGTCACCCCAGCGCAAAACGACGCCCCAACCACCCGGGCCCGGGTTGCCTGAACACGCCCCGTCAGTGAAAGCGTGAACCGTCACCCGAGGACCTTGAGCACCACGTCGATGCCGTGGTCGAGGTCCTCGCGGTCGATCGTCAACGGCGGGGCCAGCCGCAGCGTGGTGGCGTGGGTGTCCTTGACGATGACCCCCTCGTGCAGCGCGATCTCGCAGCGCGGCCGCACCGGCGCGAACTGGTCGTGGACCTGCACGCCCGCCCACAAGCCGCGACCGCGCACCTCGGCCACCGTGCTCGGTGCCTCCTCGGTCAGCCGACGCAGCATGTGGGCGCCGAGTTCGGTGCTGCGTTGCTGGTACTCGCCGCTGTCCAGCAGCGCGATCACCTCGCGGGCGATGGCCAGTGCCAGCGGGTTGCCGCCGAACGTGGACCCGTGCTCACCGGGCCGCAACACGCCCAGGACATCAGCGCGCGAAACAACCGCGGATATCGGCACGATGCCGCCGCCCAGCGCCTTGCCGAGCAACACCATGTCGGGCCGCACGTGCTCGGCGTCCACGGCCAGTGTGGTGCCGGCTCGGCCGAGCCCGGACTGGATCTCGTCGGCGATGAACAGGACGTCGGCGTTCCGGCAAGCCTGCGCAGCCGCGGGTAGGTAGCCGGGCGGCGGCACGATGATCCCCGCCTCGCCCTGGATCGGCTCGACCAGGAACGCGACCACGTTCGGGTTCTCCAGCGCCTGCCGCAGCGCCTCGATGTCGCCGAAATCCACCGCCACGAAACCGGGCGTGTACGGGCCGAAGTCCTCTTTGGCAACTGGGTCGTCGCTGAACGAGATGATGGTGGTCGTGCGGCCGTGGAAGTTCTGCCGGGCGACGATGATGATGGCCTCGTTGGCGGGCACCTTCTTCACCCGGTAGCCCCACGCGCGGGCGGTCTTGATGGCCGACTCGACGGCCTCTGCGCCGGTGTTCATCGGCAACGCGCGGTCCATGCCAAGCAGGTCGGTGAGTTCGGCACAGAAGGAGCCGAGCTGGTCGGAGTGGATCGCGCGAGAGGTCAGCGTGAGCCGGTCCAGTTGCCGGTGGGCGACCTCGACCAGCCGGGGATGCCGGTGCCCGAAGTTCAGCGCCGAATAGGCACTGAGGAAGTCGAGGTACCGATTGCCTTCCACGTCGGTGACCCAGGCTCCTTCGGCCTCCCGGACCACCACCGGCAGCGGGTGGTAGTTGTGGGCGCCGGTGCGTTCCTCAAGATCGATGTACGAGGCGCTGTCCATACCGCCACGTTACTGCTCAGACCCCAAGCCCGTACTCCTCGGCGTAGCGACGGGCCATCACGTCGACCGTGAAGCGGCGCTCGACCTCCTGCCGGGCGGCCTGCCCGATCCCGTGGTCGTCGCGCAGCAGCGACTGCACGGCGGCGGTAAGTGCGGGCACGTCCGAGGGCGGCACGAGCATGCCGGTGCGGCCGTTGTCGATCACGTCGGCAGCAGCACCCACCCTGGTCGCGACGACGGGCACCCCGCTGGCCATCGCCTCCAGCAGCGTCATCGGCATGCCTTCTCGCAGCGACGGCTGCACGAGCACGTCCAGGCTCGCGTACACGCCGGGCATGTCCTCGCGGAAGCCGAGGAACTGCACATTCGTCGGGGCGGCTGCTTCCAGTTCGGCGCGCATCGGCCCGTCCCCCACGATGACGAATGTCGCTTCCGGGATTGCAGCGGCCACGGCCAGGAAGTCGTGGGGCGCCTTCTCGGGCGCCAGGCGGGCGACCATTCCCACCAGCGGGAAGACGTTCAGGCTGGGCGCAACACCGGTGAAGTCGCGCGGGTCGACGCCATTCGGGATCGTCATTGCGGCCTTGATGCCGTACACGTCGCGCAGCGAGTCGCGCGCCTCGTCGGAGACCGCGAACACCGCGTTCATCCGCGGCAGCACGAAGCGGTCGAAGCGGTTCTGCGGCCCGGTGTCGAACCGGTGGTTCGTCGCCACGACGGGCGCCTTCCGGCGGCTGGCCACATAGCCATACAGGTTGGCCTTGTAGCCATGGACGTGGAGCAAGTCGAAGCCCGTCAGGTCGCGCCGCAACTGCCGTACCGCGGCCAGGTCGAAGCGGCCGCCGCAGGGCAACAGCCGCACCTGCACACCCCGGCTGAGCGCGTAGTCCGCGACGTCGACATTGCGGGCATGCCGGTTGTCGAACACCTCCAAGACGGGTTCCACGCCGAACTGTGGGAGCGCCTCGCACAGCCCCACGACCATCTTCTCCGCGCCGTAGACGCCGCTGCTGGAGATGAGATGCAGAACCTTCACGCGCTCCACCCTAGGACCGCCCATTACTGTGCTGGGCATGGTGCGCAGCGTGGTCCGGGCGGCCGCTCGCCGGATGTACGACCGCTGGGCCCGCGAACCGCTCACGCAGGCCGTGCTGCTGGAGTCCTTCGAGGGCACTGGAACTGGCGGCGATCCCGGAGCCATCGCCGAGTACCTGCTCGACGAAACCGACCTGCCACTGATCTGGGCCACTCGCTCCCCGGCCGCCCCCACCGACCGCATCCGCTACGTCCGCTACCGCTCCACCGAGTACTTCCGGGCGCTGGCCACCACGCAGTACCTCGTGAACAACGTGACGTTTCCGCAGGTGTTCCGTAAGCGACCGGATCAGGTGTACTTGAACACTTGGCACGGCACGCCCTTGAAGCGCATGGG
>JAKOQD010000124.1 GCA_029778515.1 Actinomycetes bacterium | reverse complement strand
CGCGGTCGGGGCAGCACTCGGCGCCTCCTTCGCCGGGCAGCTGGGCGTGACCACCACGTCCGGGCCAGGCCTTGCCCTGAAGATGGAGACCATCGGCCTCGCGGTGATGCTCGAGCTGCCGCTGGTGATCTGTGACGTGCAGCGCGCCGGCCCAGCCACCGGCATGCCCACCAAGACCGAACAGGCCGATCTCACCCAGGCACTGTTCGGACGCCACGGCGAGGCCCCGCTGCCGGTGATCGCGGCCCAGTCCCCGGGGGACTGCTTCGCCGCCGCCTACGAGGCGGTCAAAATCGCGATCGACTACCGGACGCCGGTGATCCTGCTGTCGGACGGCTACCTGGCCAACGGCGCCGAGCCCTGGCTGGTGCCCGATCTGGCCGACCTGCCGGAGATCGACCCGAAGTTCGCAGCTGAACCCAACCGTCCGGACGGAGAGTTCTGGCCCTACCTGCGCGACGAGAAGCTCGCCCGCGCCTGGGCGGTGCCCGGCACCGAGGGCCTGGAGCACCGCATCGGCGGCATCGAGAAGGCGGACGGTACCGGCGCGATCTCCTACGACCCGGCCAACCACGAGTTCATGGTGAACCTGCGCCAGCGCAAGGTGGATGGAATCCAGGCCGTGGTGCCGCCGGTCGAAGTGGACGATCCCAGCGGACGCGCGAAGGTGCTGGTGGTCGGCTGGGGCTCGACCTACGGCCCGATCTCGGCGGCAGCCCGCCGGGTGCGGCGCACCGGACGCGAACTGGCGTGCGTCCAACTGCGATACCTGAACCCGCTGCCGGCCAATCTCGGCGAGGTGCTCGCAGCCTACGACCGGGTGATCGTGCCGGAGATGAACCTTGGACAGCTGGCCATGGTGCTGCGGGCCAAATACCTGGCGCCGGTCGTTAGCTACGCCCGCGTCCGCGGCCTGCCGATCTCGCTGTCGGAGCTGGCCAAGGATCTGACGGAGATGATCGACGAGGAGGCGGCGAAGTGACCGCGATCCCATCCGTACCGACTCCTGAGGCGACGTCCGGACTGGCCAAGGTGCCGCTGTCGATCAGCCCGCTCACCCGCAAGGACTTCACCACCGACCAGGAGGTGCGCTGGTGCCCCGGTTGCGGCGACTACGCCGTGCTGGCCACCTTCCAGGGCTTGATGCCGACGCTCGGCATCAAGCGCGAGAACACCGTGATCGTCTCGGGCATCGGCTGCTCGTCGCGGTTCCCGTACTACGTCGACAGCTATGGCATGCACTCGATCCACGGCCGGGCGCCGGCCATCGCGACCGGCGTGGCGATGAGCCGTCCGGATCTGGCGGTGTGGGTGGTTACCGGCGACGGGGACGCGCTCAGCATCGGCGGCAATCACCTGATCCATGCGCTGCGCCGCAACGTGAACATCACGATCATGCTGTTCAACAACCGCATCTACGGGCTCACCAAGGGGCAATACTCCCCCACGTCAGAGCAGGGGAAGGTGACCAAGTCGACGCCGGCGGGTTCAGTGGACCGTCCGTTCAACCCGGTCTCGCTTGCCTTGGGCGCCGAGGCCACCTTCGTCGCTCGGACGGTGGACTCGCATCGCGCACACCTCTCCGAGGTGCTCACCGCCGCGATCAGCCACCGCGGCGCGTCGTTCGTGGAGATCTACCAGAACTGCCCGATCTTCAACGACGGCGCCTTCGACGCCCTGAAGGGTGCCGACAGCGGGCTGATCCCGCTCAAGCACGGCGAGCCGATCCGGTTCGGTCCGGAGAACTCTAGGGGTGTGGTTCGGGACGCCGGTGGGCACCTGCAGATCGCCAACGTCGCCGAGGTGGGTCTGGAGCGGGTGCTGGTGCATGACGCCCACCACGACGATCCCGGGCAGGCGTTCGCGATTTCGCGGCTGACCGACCTGGCCGGCCTGGCGTCCTCGCCGATCGGGATCTTCCGCGACGTGCAGCGTCCGGCCTATGACGATCTGGCCCGCGATCAGCTCAGCGTGCCGGCCGATCCGGCCGCGCGGCTCGCCCAACTGCAGGACCTGATCACCGGCGCCGATACCTGGCAGGTCTAGCCTCTCGTTCCTGCCGAGGGAAGAATCGGGGCATGGACGTCGACGAGGGCGCGCTGGCCGAAGCGGTCGCCGAAAATCAGTTCAGCGGTGTGGTCTCGCTCGCCAGCGGCGACGAACCGCCGAGGGGAACGGGCCTACGGCTTCGCCCACCGGGCCTTCGAGGTGCCGAATCGCGTTGACACCCGGTTCGCCCTGGCCAGCGGGAGCAAGACCTTCACCGCGCTGGCGGTATTGCGCCTCGTGGAGCAGGGTCTGATCGCACTCGACGCACCGGTGCGGCCGATTCTCAGCGACGACCTGCCGCTGGTCGATGCGGGGGTGACGATCGAGCAACTGCTCACCTCCGCCAGCCCCGGCAACTTCGCTCCCGATTGGAACCCTCGCCACCGATAATTCGGGAGCGGGAGTCCCATTCGGGAGCGAAGTTGGACTCGATCTGGCGAGACCTCAGCAGGCCTGCGGCTCGGTGGCGGCCAGCCGGAACCAGCGGTGGGCGGCGAACCGCCGGGTGTGCATGGAGTACTCGCGCAGCGAGAACCGGCTGCTCGGCACCAGCCGGGCCTCCGGGATCGCCGGAGCCGGCACGCGAACCGGCAGGGTGCCGAGTTCGGCCATCTGCGTGAACGTGACCATGTGAGTGGTGTGCATTGCTATCTCCTTGAAATGTGCAAGTCAGTTGAGTGGTGCCGGTCCGGTGCTCGCCCGGACCTTGAGTTCGACCGGCAGGAGGACCTGTCGATCGGGGTAGTCGGGATCCATCGCCAGCCGTGCGGCCAGCCGTCCCTTCTCAGCGATGGGTTGGCTCACGGTGGTGAGACCGAGGAAGCCGGCGTCCGGTAGGTCGTCAAATCCGGTGATCGACACGTCGCGTCCCGGGGTCAGACCGCGCTCGCGGACGGCGTCCCAGACGCCGATGGCGAGTACGTCGCTCAAGGCGACGATCGCGGTCGGCCGATGCTGGTCGTCCAGGACGTGCGCCCCGGCCCTGCGTCCAGACTCCTTGATGTTCTGGCCGGCACAGACCAGTCGGATGCTGGCGCCGGGCAGCGTCTCCTGCAAACCGCGGACGCGCTCGGCGGCATATCCGACCCGAACGCCCGGGAAGCCGACCGGCCAGGCCCCGCCAGGAGCGAGCTCGACGTCCAGTACCTCGCGGCCGGCGGGCAGCGTCCCGGGAACGATCACGACGATCCGGGAGTGGCCAAGACGGGCCAGGTGCTTGCCGACCAGGCGGCCGGCCTTGGCGTCGTTGATCGCGACCCAATCGCCCTCGCTACCGCGATGGGTGCCGACGACGGGTACGCCGCGGCGGCGAAGCATCCCGAGGCCGGGGTGCGGCTCGAACGGCATCGCCGCGACCACCGCGTCCACGGCGGCCCGCTGCAGCACCTCACTCTCGCCGTCCGGGGAAGCGTGCAGCAGCAGGACCGAGGAGCCGAACTCCTCCAGCGTCTCGCCGATTCCGGAAAGCAGGATGACGGTGTACGGGTCGGAGAACGCGAAGGCCAGATGGCTGCCGAGATAGAAGCCGCAGACGTCGGTCCGGCCTGATCGCAGCGCCCGTCCGGCAGCGCTGGGGCCGCAGTAGCCGAGCGCCTCAGCCTTG
>JAKOQD010000123.1 GCA_029778515.1 Actinomycetes bacterium | reverse complement strand
GGCACCGCCGAACGAGTACTTGCCGGACTTGTTGGTCTTCGTGGTCGCGATCGTCTTCCAGCCCTTGCCTGCCTTGCGCTGCAGCTGCACCTCACTCGGCGCGCGGTTGGGGCTCAAGCGACCCCCGATGCGGCCCTTGCGCTTGGCGCTGATGTCGGTGGCAACGAACTGCGCCATCTGCGGCTGAGCGGCGTTCCAGAAACTGGGTGCCACCAGCGTGACCTGGTAGTTGAAGTTCCAGCGCAGGCTGCGGACGATGAACGTCTCCGGCCCGTCGCTGGAGGCGATGAACCGGCGCACCTTCTGCTTGGCGCCACCCTCCTGGGTGGTCAGTTGCATCGGGTAGCCGCCGACCCAGCCGAACTGCTTGACCCGCAGCCCCACTTGCAGCTTCTGGCGGCTGTTGCGAGGAACCTCTTTGGACCCGGTCAAAGCCCACTTGCCCGGACGCACGCCGGCGACGGCACGCGAGGTCCCAGTCGGACCCTGCGTGAACACTGCGAAGCCGTAGCGCGCTTTGGGCTTCTTGTTGTTCAGCGTGATCGTGACGGGCGCACCGGCACCGGCGCCTTGCCCGACCCGGTAGCCAGCGCCCAAACCCTTGGGCGAAGCGCCCTTCTTGAACTGCACGGTGTAGGTCGTCCCCGCTGGCGGCGTGAACGTCAGCGTCACTGACTTGCCGGCGCCGGAGGCGGCGATGTCGCGCGGCATGCCCGGTGCCCGGCCGGCTCCGAGTTGTTCCAGCAGTGTGGCCGGATCGACCAGACCGTCGCCGTAATCGGTGTCGCGGCCCGTCGTACCCAGATCAATCGCGGTGGCCGAGATCTGCTGGGCCAGCGGCTCGCCCCCCGCGCCTGGCGAGTAGCTCATCGCCAGAGCCGCGATGCCGCTGACGTAGGCCGTGCTCATCGAGGTGCCGGAGGTCCAGGTGTACGGGCGGGAGTTGAACGTCGACAGGATGCCCTGACCGGGCGCCACCACGTCGACGTGTGAGCCGGAGTTGGAGAACGCCGCGCGCTTGTTGTCGATGTCGACCGCGCCCACGCCCAGCACTCCCGGGTAGCCGGCGGGATACATGACCTCTTTGAAGCCTTCGTTGCCCGCAGCGGCGATCAGCGTCACTCCCGCGCCGCGGGCGTAGTCGATCGCCTCGGCCTCGACCTTGTTCGTGCTGTCCGCGCCGAACGACATGTTGATCACATCAGCACCATGGTCGACCGCCCAGATGATGCCGCGTGCGATGTCGTCGGAGTCCCCGATGCCGTCAGTGTCCAGGACCTTGACGGGCAGGATCTTCGCGCCCGGAGCGATACCGACAATGCCCTTGCCGTTGGACTTCCCGGCGATCATGCCGGCCAGGAATGTGCCGTGGCCGTTGTTGTCGGTGCGCGCGCCCGCCTTGTTCGTGATGGCGTTGTAGCCCTTGGCCACCTTGCCCTTGAGGTCCGGATGGGAGGCCTTAACGCCGGTGTCCAGCACGGCGACTGTGATCCCGGCGCCGGTGGTCCGCTGCCAGAGATCCTCGGCCTGCATCCGGCTCAAACCCCACTGCAGGTCCCGGCCGGCGTCGTCGGCAGGCAGGGCCATCGCGTATCGCTTGCCGGGAGTGTCGACCGCGAGCACGGTGTCACCGGCGGTCTGCGCGGCCAGGGTGGCGGCGTCCGGCGCGGTGGTCACCTCGACGGCGCCCTGCTCGGTGCGCACGACCGCGGCCACCTCGCCGGTCTCGGGGACGGGCGTTGCAGGCACGTCGGCCCCCAGCGTGGGGACCTCAACGGCCGTCGGATCGGGCGCGGGAACGGCGTCGTCGGCCTGCGCGGGCAGCAGCGGCGCGCACAGCAGGGCAAGCGTCGTTGCAGCAAGCGCGATCCGGCTTCGTGACACAGTCCACTCCCTCACCTGACTCACTGTAGGACGTCAGGGACGGCCAACCGGTTCCCGAGGTGTGGAACGACTGACGATCGTGACCAGGCCAGATTCGGCCCTCGGTAGCATTCGGCGCCCGTCAGGCGGAAGACTCACACCATGCCGGAGTTGCCCGAGGTGCAGGCGCTGGCCGACGTGATCGGCGCACAGTTCGCAGACTGCGCGATCGCGCGGGCGGAACTGGGCAGCCTGAGCGCCTTGAAGACCTACGACCCGCCGCTTTCGGCATTGGGCGATGCAGTTCTGGTCGGGACCGACCGGCGCGGAAAGTTCTTGGTCCTGAACCTGGTCGACGCCGACGGTGAGCCACTCGATCTCGTGGTGCACCTGTCCCGGGCGGGCTGGATCCACTGGCGGACATCCAAGGCACTGGCACCGTTGCGGCCGGGCAAGAGTCCGGTCGCGCTGCGGCTGACCTGGCGGGATCCGGCGGATGCGACGACCGTGCTGGACGTCACGGAGGCCGGCACCCAGAAGCGCCTCGCGCTGTATCTGGTTCGCGATCTCGAGGCCGTGCCGGGGATCGGAAAGCTCGGCCCGGATGCACTGGAACTGAGTCGTGACGAACTGGCCGCGATCCTGTCCGCCGCGGGCCGGCGGCAGCTCAAGACGCTACTGCGCGAGCAGGGGGTGATCAGCGGCATCGGGAACGCCTATAGCGACGAGATCCTGCACGGCGCCAAACTGAGCCCCTACGCATCGGCCGACTCCTTGACCCCCGCTCAGATCACGGCGCTGCACACGGCGATCGGCGAGGTCCTCACGGCCGCCATAGCGCGGACTGCCGATGCTGGGATCGGCCAGATCAAGGCCGAGAAGCGCGCAGGATTACGCGTGCACAACCGCACCGGCGAACCCTGCGACGTCTGTGGCACGCCCATCGCGGAAGTGCGGCTGTCGGACTCCTCGTTCCAGTACTGCCCCGGCTGCCAGACCGGCGGCAAGCCCCTGGCGGATCGCAGGATGTCGCGGCTGCTCAAGTAGCGATGTGCCAACCGGGCAACGCGGTCGTCGCTGTGGCACATCGCCGC
>JAKOQD010000122.1 GCA_029778515.1 Actinomycetes bacterium | reverse complement strand
TCGTTGGGGTTCGCGCTGTGCACCACATCGGCCGCGGCAGCCGGGCTCGTTTTCTGGTCGCGCGCGCGCTCTTTGCGCAACCTCGAATGCAAGGCCGACGCCGAGGAGCCGGTACTGGCGTAAGCGGTGGGGGTTATGTGACTCAGCGACCAGTTGCTGGCCTGTCACTCACATAACCCTTCGGCAGCGTCACCCAGCCAGGTCCGCGAACAGCGCTGTGCTCAGGTAGCGCTCGCCGAAACTCGGGATGATCACCACGATGAGCTTGCCGGCGTTCTCCGGGCGCTTGGCCACGTCGATCGCCGCCCACAAGGCCGCTCCCGAGGAGATCCCGACCAGCAGCCCCTCCTCACGGGCAGCCCGGCGGGCGGTCTCCATGGCGACGTCGTTGTCGACCTGCACCACCTCGTCATAGACCTCGGTGTCGAGCACATCCGGCACAAAGCCGGCGCCGATGCCCTGCAGCGGGTGCGGCCCCTTCTGACCGCCGGACAGCACCGGTGACGCCGAGGGTTCGACCGCGATGATCTGAACGTCCGGCTTGCGTTCTTTGAGAACCTGCCCGACCCCGGTGATCGTGCCCCCGGTCCCGACGCCGGACACCACGATGTCGACCTGGCCGTCAGTGTCGTTCCAGATCTCCTCGGCGGTGGTCTTGCGGTGGATCTCGGGGTTCGCGGGGTTGGCGAACTGTTGGGGCATCAGGTAGTTCTTGTTCTCCTTGACCAGCTGCTCCGCGCGGGCGATCGCGCCGCCCATGCCCTCCGGGCCGGGGGTCAGGACGAGTTCCGCGCCGAATGCCCGCAGCAGCATGCGGCGCTCATTGCTCATGGTCTCGGGCATGGTCAGGACGCACTTGATGCCGCGCGCCGCGCAGACCATCGCCAGGGCGATGCCGGTATTGCCGCTGGTCGGCTCCACGATCACCGTGTCCGTTCCGATCTGCCCGGCCTCCTGGGCCGCGTCGATCATCGCCACGCCGATCCGGTCCTTCACCGAGTTGGCCGGGTTGTAGAACTCCAGCTTGGCGGCGACGGTGGCTTGTGCCCCGTCGGTGATGCGGTTGAGCCGCACGAGGGGAGTGTTGCCGATCAAGCCGGTGACGTCATTCGCGATTCGCATGTGTCCAGTCTCGCCCACTTCGCCCGATTCGCAAGGGTGGGGTTTGCTTTCGGAACCGCCGCTTACTCATGTCCTGGCTGCAGCAATCAGTGCTTCTTCACAAACCGTGATGCTCCAGCAGCACCTGGGCCATGGCCGGACCCGCGTCGTTGAGGTCGTTCGGCTCCACGACGAACGAGCCCGGCGCGCTCACCAGGATCAACCCGACGCGCTCGGGCACCGGCGGCAGGAACTGCGCAACGACCGTGACGTCGTCCTCGTCCTGCGCCTCGACGATGCTGTTTTGCGCGTAGCGGTCCACCAGCCACAGCCAGCCTTGCGGGATCGACAGCCGGACCGCAGTCTCGGTGCGGTGCGCGGCCAGCCTCGCATCGGCATCCGGTGGCGGCGTGAACGTCTGCGTGGTCGGCCGGGCGCTGCGAATGCGGTCGATGAGGAACGTGCGCAAATCGCCGTCCAGCAGCGCGTCGAGCTCCCATCCGTGCGAGGTCTGGACCAGGCGCAACGGCGCAACGTGGCGGCTGACCACACCCGGCTTCCAGGCCCGTGAGTACTCCAGATCCAGATAGGTCCGGTCCTGCACCGCCTTCGCGACCACCGTTCCGACGTCGCTGTCCGGTCGAGCCGGGCTACCGCTGACGATGCGGTCACGGATGATCTCGATGGCTGCGGCCAGATCGGCGTTGTCCGGCTGCGACTCGTGCACCCACGCCGCCGCCTCGTAGGTGCGCACCCATTCCTCCGGGCTCATCATCTCCACACCCAGTTCAGCGGTTGGCCGATCGCTGACCACGCGCACGATTTCCGCGGAATGCGGGTCGTCCTCCTGGCCATCCGAGGAGACGAAGACGATGGTGTCCGGCCGCACCGACAACGTGTCGGCGGCGTAGTAGGCCAGCAGTTCCTCGCGCAGAAGGGTCTCGGGCACTCCGACTTGCTCGGCGAGATAGTCCAGCCGCAGTCCGCGCGGGTGGGCGTGCAGCATGGTGAGCACGCTGGACAGCCGGGCAAACGCGGCAGCGGCTTTCGTGCGCTTCACAGCGCCGCCTGCAGCAAGCTACGCAACTCGTCGCGCAGGATCTGCGGACCGACCAGCCGGGCCCGGGAGCCGAGCTCGATCAGACGGGTGAAGAAGATCCGCCGGTTGGTGACCGGGACGATTGCCGTGTCGCCGGAGATCTCACCACCCACCAGCGCGACGACGTCGTCGGTGAAGCCTGGACACTGAAGTTCGGCCGTCACCGGCTCGTCGACCAGCCAGGTCACCGGATCCAGGCTCGGCCGGGGGACATCAGCGGGAATGTCGGCCGTTCCGGGGCCTTCGATCTGCAGATCCAGAAGCCGGCGCACGGAGAAGGACTTGACCCGTTCAGCGGCCCGGTCCCGACCCACCAGCAGCACGTCGCCGGGGATCCACTGATAGCTGTATGGGTCGACCTCGCGCGGCGTGCCGTTGTAGGCGAAGCGCATCAGGCAGCGCGCTCGCACAGCCTCCCGGACCCGGTCGACGTCCACCGGCAGCGGCCGGGCATCGTTGGTGACCCGGCCCTGGGCCGTTGCCAGCGCGGCGGACAACGCAGTGCGCTGGGCCGCCGTGAACTCCACCTGCAGTCGTACGTCCCCGGGCTGCAGCACGTAACGGGCATACTCACCGTCTCCGGCCGCATTGTCGATCCGCAGGCCCACCGCGCGCAGATCGTCGAGATCGCGCATCAACGCGCGTTTGCCGGCCTCGTCGTCGGCGTATCCCACCCGCTGGAGCAGGTCCGGTGTGTTCACGCCCACCCGTCCAGCGCCGGAAAGGGTGAGCGCAAGGTTCAGCAGGCGGTCGTAGGCCGGACGGGCGGTCATGGGCCGACGATATGCCACCGGCCCGGACGACACGGCCAGATCCGGGCGCAATCGTGACGGCTGCGCGGCGGTCGCTCACTCAACTCGCACATGGCCCCGAATCCCTGACTTCCCGGCGTTTCGGCACAATGTTGCGGTGATCCCGCTCATCGTCGGTTCGGCCGTCGTCGAGTCGTTGCGACCGACGCTTGTCCCGCGTACGACGGTTCATCAGGCACTGGTGACCGGCGGGTGTGCGCTGACTGCCGCTGTCGTGGCCAAGCCGGTCACGCTGCGCACGCCGCGCTGGCTGCTGGTAGCTGGGGCGGGGGTCGGCCTGTGGCGCTCCAGCGTGCATGTGAAGGCGCAGCGGGAGGCGTACCCGGCCTGGGATCCCCGGCCGCAGAACACCCCGCTTGCCGTGGCAGCCGGTACGTTGGCCGGTCTGGCGCTGCCCCGGGTCGGTGTGGCACTGGCACGGCGAGGGTGGTGGGGTCTGGGAGCCGCCGCCGCAACAGCAACTGCCACACACCTCGGGCTCAGGAAGTTGCGGGCGATCGGCATCCGCGCGGACCCGGCCTTGCGAGAACCTCCGCACAGCGAGTTCGTCTCAGGCGGGCCGGCGTCCGGCGTGGACTACGCGACACTGGCCCGCGACGGCCGCCGCTTCGTTTCGCTGCGGACGCCGGCTGAGGAGATCCGGACCGTCGACCCTGCAGCCATCGAACCGATTCGTGTCTACGTGGGGCTGCACACGGCCGCCACCGTCGAGGAACGCGTCGCCATCGCGGTGTCCGAACTCGAGCGGCT
>JAKOQD010000121.1 GCA_029778515.1 Actinomycetes bacterium | reverse complement strand
TCGTTCCCGGCAGCGGCGCGCACGATCGAACTACTCACCGACCTGGGCGGACGGATTCGCGAGCTGCAGCCGATCGTCGCGCCCACGAGCGCCGCCGAACCGGACACCCACGACAGTTAGCCCCAGTTAGCCCACAGCGCAATCCGGCCACCGGCCGAAGGTGCAAGGTACAGTGGCCGCGTGCTAGATCCCCGGTTGCTGTACTCACTCGACCCGGAGCTTTGGGATTCGGTCCGGGGGGCCGAGCCTGCACTCATCCACCTTCTGGACGGGTACATCGACGCCGGGTCGATCACCCACGGCACCGGCCGCTACCTGCTGGAAGTGTGCGAGCACGAGGTACTGGTCGAGTTCGACCACGATCAGCTCCACGACTATCGCTCCCGCCGCCCACAGATGGTCTTCGACACCGACCACTGGGTGGGGATGACCGATTACGCACTGGTGATCCACAAGCTCAAGGACGCGGTCGGCAAGCCCTTTCTGATGCTGTCGGGGCCGGAGCCGGACACCCAATGGAACCGGACAGCCAGCGCGGTGCTCGGCATTGCCGAACAGCTCGGCGTTTCCCGGATGCTGACCGTCTCCGGGGTGCCGATGGCGGTGCCGCACACGCGTCCGACCCTGGTGACCGCGCATGCCACGCAGCCGGAGACAGTGAGCGGCAATCCGATGTGGATCGACCGCGTCCAGATTCCGGGCAGCTTCTCGCACATGCTGGAGTTCAAGGCTGGGGAGGCCGGCATCCTGGCCGGCGGCTTCGTCGCCCACGTGCCGCACTACCTCGCGCAGACCAGCTTCCCGCAGGCCACCGAGGCGGTCGTGCAGCGGCTGGCGGACGCGGCCGGCTTGGAGATCCCGATGCTTGCGCTGGCCGAGCGCGCCGCGGCGAACCTCGCCTCGATCGCGTCCGAGACCGCGGAGGACGCCGAGTTCCCGGCGCTGGTCGCCACACTGGAGGAGCAGTACGACCGGCTGAGCAGCAGCGGTGCGGCCTCCATGCCCAGTGCCGACGAGATCGGCGCGGCGGTGGAGCAGTTCCTCGCCGAGCAGGATCCGCCGAACGGTCGCTGACCTTGCCAGAGAGCGTCGACGAACTGATTGCCCTGCTCGACCTGGAGCAGACCGGCGAGGCCACTTTCCTCGGTCAGGACGATGACCAGGAAGGCCGTATGTTCCAGCGGGTCTTCGGCGGGCAGGTGCTCGCGCAGGCCTTGACCGCCGGGTACCGCACCGTACCGGCCGGACGGGTGGCGCACTCGCTGGGAGCGTACTTCCTGCGCCCGGGTGCTCCCGGAGTGCCGATCACCTATTCGGTGGAGAAGACCCGCGACGGTGGCAGCTTCTCGGCTCGCCGCGTCGTGGCCGCGCAGGACGGCCGGGTGATCTTCTCGATGGTGTGTTCGTACCACGAGCTTGAGGCTGGTCTGGACCACGCCGACCAGGCGCCGCTCGGTGTGGCGCCGCCGGAGGACTGTCCGCCCTTGTCGGAGGTGCTCGGTGCCCGTTCGAGGCGC
Organism: Actinomycetes bacterium; assembly: GCA_029778515.1. The sequence continues at coordinate 9,385 of JAKOQD010000121.1, read as the reverse complement.
GCGGTGGCGGCCTGGCGGCAGGAATGGGGCGTCCTGGAGACCCGGTTCGCTTCGGACACTTCGGTGGCGACGGCAGCCGCTCATGCGGACGCGGACATGAAGGTCTGGGTGCGGGCGGAGAGCGCGCTGCCGGACGACCCACAGATCCACCAGGCGGTACTGGCCTACGCTTCCGACCTGACCCTGCTCGCCGTGAGCACAGTGCCGCACCCGGTCGAGTTCGGCGGGCCGAACATGCAGGTGGCTTCCATCAACCACTCGATGTGGTTCCACCGGCCCGCCCGTGCCGACCAGTGGCTGCTCTATGACCAGGTCTCGCCGTCTGCGTCCGCGGGGCTTGGGTTCAGCTTCGGCCGGTTGTTCGCGGACGGCCGCCTGGCCGCGTCCTGCGCCCAGGAGGGCCTGATCCGAATCGTCGACCCGAGCAGTAGTTAGGTCTGGTCACCCCTCGGGCGGCCTTCGTGACGCGCTGCTCGCAAGCTCGCCAGCGCTCCTCAGGGACCGTTGTTGGGGAGCCAGTGGTTAGGCGGCTTCGGCGTCCCCGCGAAGCTTGGAGATGGCGTGCCGTTCGATCTGGCGGACGCGTTCGGCGGTGATGCCCCACACGGCCGCGATGTCGGCGAGCTTGGCCTGGCGGCCGTCCAGCAGGCCGTAGCGGCGGCGCACCACGTCGGCCGAGCGGTCGTCCAAGGTGGCCAGCATGGCTTCCAGACGAGCACGATCCTCGGCGTCCAGCACGACCTCGTCCGGGCCGGGGGACATCTCGCGGGCCAGCAGATCGCCCAGCGCGGTGTCGCCGTCCTCCTCGACCGGTGCGTCCAGGCTGACATGGTCACGGGAGAGACGCAGCAGATCGATCACCTGCTCCTCGGTCAAACCGAGTTCGTCGGCGATCTCGACCAGCTCGGGTTCGCGTCCCCAGCGGCGTTCGAGCGTCCGGCGCACGGCTGAGACCTGGTTGACCTGCTCGGCGACGTGCACGGGAAGGCGCACGATCCGGCCCTGCTGCGCAATGCCGCGGGAGATCGACTGCCGCACCCACCAGGTGGCGTAGGTCGAGAACTTGAAGCCCTTGGTGTAGTCGAACTTCTCGACCGCGCGGATCAGGCCGGTGTTGCCCTCCTGCACCAGGTCGAGTAGCGGCATCTGGGCGCGGCCGTACTTGCGGGCCACGGAGACCACCAGCCTCAGGTTGGCGGTGATGAAGCGCTGCATCGCGGCGTCGCCCTGGCGGGCGATCTCGGTCAGTTCGTCCTCGGTGGCGCGGACGCGGCAAAGGGCCGACTCGGCATCGTCGAGGGTGCCGTCGAGAATCGCGTGGGCGTACCGTCCGGCCTCGATCAACTTGGCCAGCTGGACTTCCTCTTCAGCAGTCAGCAGCGGAGTCTTGGCGATTCCGTCAAGGTATAGGCCAACTGCGTCCTTGCCGTCGATCCCGTCGGTGCTGCGGATCCGGTGTGCGGTAGCTATCACGTACGTCCCTTTCGCTCTTGCATCAGTACAACGCGAGAGCGGCCTGGTTTTCTGCCCGCGACGCCCCGGTAGCTACCCTGAATGCATCCCTAGGGGACAGATCAAGACCGTGGTCGTACGCATACCCCTAACCCTGGGAGGTGTGCGCCATCAGCCACGCCAATTCGAACGCAGCGTCCCGCCACCCCTGGTAGCGACCCGAATTACCGCCATGGCCGGCGGTCAGCTCGGTGCGCAGGTGAATCGGCCGGGTCGAGCCGGACGTGTGTCGCAGTTCAGCGACCCACTTGGCCGGCTCGGTGATTTCGACCCGGGTGTCGTTCAGGCTGGCGGTCACCAGAATCGCCGGATACTCACCCGTCCGGATGTTCTCGTAGGGCGAATACCCGCGCATTCGTCGGTACACGTCGGGATCGTGCAGCGGATCGCCCCACTCCTCCCACTCCATCACGGTCAGCGGTAGCTCCGGATCGAGGATCGTGGTCAGCGCGTCCACGAACGGCACGGCTGCGTGCACCGCGGCGAAGGTGTCCGGGGCGAGGTTGATCGCGGCCCCGATCAGCAGCCCGCCGGCGCTGCCGCCTTCCGCAGCCAGCCGATCGGCGGACGTGTAGCCCGCTGCCACCAGGTGCCGGGCGCAGGCGATGAAGTCCGTGAAAGTGTTCGTCTTCGCCGCGAGCCGGCCGCCGTCGTACCAGGCGCGGCCGAGTTCGCCACCGCCACGGACGTGGGCGATCGCATAGACGTAGCCACGATCCAGCAGGCTCAGCCGAGCGATCGAGAACGTCGGCGGGATGCTGATCTCGTAGGCGCCGTAGCCGTAGAGCAGGCAGCCGGCCGCCCCGTCGAGTGGGGTATCTGCGCGGTGTACCAGAGAGATCGGCACCCGGGTGCCGTCCGGTGCGGTTGCCCACTCGCGGCGCTGGACGTAGGCGGACGGGTCGTAAGCCCCGAACCTGGGGTGGTCGAGCACCGGACGCTGCCGCAGCACCTTCCGGGCCCCATCGGTGAGTCGGTACTCGATCACCTGGTCGGGGGTGACCATCGACTGGTAGTGCAGCCGGATCCGGTCGGTGTCGGCCTCGTCGCCGTCATCGGCATCCAGTTGGTAGAGCGGCTCGTCGAATGCGATCGCGGTTTCAGGACCCACATCGCCGTTGGCGTCCCGGTAGCGCAACGTGACCAGTTGCAGCCCGTCGCGGCGGACGCTGGCCACCAGCACCCGGTCGTAGGCGGTCACACCGAGCAACCGGACGCCGGGCTCGCCGGCCCAGATCGGCGTCCAGTCAGCGCCGGTGGCCGCGGTCAGTGGCGCCTGCGCGAGCGCGAAGTCCGGGGCGTCCTGGTTGTGGACGATGAACAGCCGGTCGCTGGCGACCTCGACGTCGTACTCGAGCCCCTCGACGCGGGGCCGGACGCAGCGCAGTTCCGCGTCCGGATCGACGAGGTCGAGCAGCCAGGCTTCGGTGGTGGTCTTGCTGGCCGATGCCACCAGGAGCCAGCGGTCGTCGCGCGAGCTGTCCACGCCGAGCCAGAAGCGTTCATCGGACTCGGTGAAGAGCAACTCGTCCGGTCCGGTGACGCCCAGCCGGTGCCGCCAGACCTTCTCCGGTCGCCAGGCCTCGTCGACGGTCAGATAACAGAAGGCATCATTGCCGGCCCAGGTGCCACCGGCCGCCACCTCGGGCAGTTCGTCCGACAGCAGTTCGCCGGTGGTCAGGTCGAGGAACACCAGTCGGTAGCGCTCGTCGCCACTGTGGTCCACCGAGTATGCCGCGAGCCGTCCGTCCGGGGAGACGTTGAAGGTGCCAAGAGCGAAGAACGCGGAATCCGCGGCAAGCACCTGCGCGTCCAGCAGCAGCTGCTCGCCGACCGGACTTCCGGCTTGTGGGTGGGGCAAGGAGTCGCGTCCCTGCGCCGGGCAGCGGTGGTAGCTGGGGTAGTCGTGGCCTTCGGTTGAGCGGGCGTAATACCAGAAATCTCCCAGACCGCGGTGCCGGACGAACTCCGGCACGCTCAAGTCGGTCTGCTTGGTGCGAGCCGAGATGTCCTCGAAGATCTCCTGGCGCAGGTCGGCGAGCCCTGCGGTCTCGGCCTCGGTGTAGGCGTTCTCCGCCTCCAGGTAGGCCAGGAAGGCCGGGTCGGACTTGTCGCGCATCCAGGCGTAGTGGTCGACGAAGGTGTCGCCGTGATGACGACGAGGGCTCGGCCTGCGGGGGGCCAGCGGTGGCTGCGACATGGGGAACAGCCTAGGGTCGTCGGTGGTTGTAGGCAGGTTGCCCCTCGTTCGCCGAAGTCCTCACGCCGCGCACCTGGCGCCGGCTTGGGTGTTGGCGTCCGGCGTGGCAGAATGGAACGGCGAAGCATTGACAACTCCCGGTTGCTGTGCGCCCTGAATCGCCCGTTGAGAGGTTAAGCCTTTGTCTCCACGCTCCAGCGCAGCCGCTGTCCCCGCCAACGAAGAGGCGGCCACCACCGCTCCCAAGCGCCGGACGCGGAAAGCCCCGGCCCCGGTAACCGCGCTGCCGAACCTTGAGCCGACTGCGGTGGACGGTCCGGACGAGGACCTGGAGCCCACCGATGACACCATCGACGACGCCGAGGTTGAACTCGACGCGGTCACCGTAGAGGACGTGCTGGCTCCCGCCAACATCGAGAACGTGAAGTTCGAGCGGGAGGGGAACGACGTGGTGCTCACCGTCGGCGGTAAGAAGCGCACCCTCGATGACGTGGACGAGTCCGCGTTCGAGCCGGCCGAAGCGGCCAAGACCGAGCAGGAGCTGGCCGAGGACGGTGGCTTCAGCCTTTCTGACGCCGACGACGCGGACGAGCCGGAACAGCAAGTGCTGGTGGCGGGTGCCACCGCCGACCCGGTCAAGGACTACCTGAAGCAAATCGGCAAGGTCGCGCTGCTGAACGCCGAGCAGGAGGTGCAGCTCGCGAAGCGCATCGAGGCCGGTCTGTTCGCCGAGGAGACGCTGCATGAGGGCGGTACGGGCGCGGGCCCGTCCGAGGACCTCAGCTGGATCTCCGAGGACGGCCGCCGTGCTAAGAACCACCTGCTGGAGGCGAACCTGCGCCTGGTGGTGTCGCTGGCCAAGCGCTACACCGGCCGCGGCATGCTCTTCCTCGACCTGATCCAGGAGGGCAACCTGGGCCTGATCCGCGCGGTCGAGAAGTTCGACTACACCAAGGGCTACAAGTTCTCCACGTACGCCACCTGGTGGATCAAGCAGGCGATCACCCGGGCCATGGCCGACCAGGCCCGCACGATCCGCATCCCGGTGCACATGGTCGAGGTGATCAACAAACTCGCGCGCGTCCAGCGGCAGATGCTGCAGGATCTCGGCCGGGAACCAACCCCGGAGGAGCTCGCCAAGGAGCTCGACATGACCCCGGAGAAGGTCGTCGAGGTGCAGAAGTACGGCCGCGAGCCGATTTCGCTGCACACCCCGCTGGGTGAGGACGGTGACTCCGAGTTCGGCGACTTGATCGAGGACTCTGAAGCGGTCGTACCGGCCGAGGCGGTCAACTTCACCCTGCTGCAGGAACAGCTGCACGACGTGCTGGACACGCTCAGCGAGCGCGAAGCCGGCGTGGTCTCGATGCGCTTCGGCTTGACCGACGGCCAGCCGAAGACGCTCGACGAGATCGGCAAGGTCTACGGGGTCACCCGCGAGCGGATCCGGCAGATCGAGTCGAAGACCATGAGCAAGCTGCGGCACCCGTCCCGCTCGCAGGTGCTGCGCGACTACCTGGACTGATCATCTCGGCGCGGTACCTGATGCCTTAGGCAAGCGCTGATCAACGATCCCTGAGCCGGGCATTGGGTCGGCCATTCGCTTTTGGCTACGGGCTTAGTCAAGCTCAGCCAGCGTTGGGCCGCATTGATCAGCGGTTTCTTTGGCAATCGTCGAGGTGGCGGTGATGCTCCCGCCACCGGCTGGATGCGCGCCCTTCTTCTCGGCTCGGCTCCTCCTGCGCGGATGGGAGCTGTTCAGCCGGGGTGAGTCCCGGTGAGGTCAGGAAGCGTGCCGTTCGAGGTACTCGGCCAGTGCGTCCCGGACGAGATCGGACTGCCGGCGGCCGCTGGCTTCGGCCAGGTGCTCCAGTTGCGCTTTGGTGTCCTCCGACACCCGCAGGTTCAGCATGGGCGAGTGCCGGCCCGACGAGCTCAACTCACAATAGCGAGGCTGGGGCCCTGCTCTGGTCATCAAGACGCAGTTGGAATCCTGTGAGGTGAGCACGTCCTTTGTCTGGAGGCAGCCGGTTTGGGCGGTTTCGACATGCTCGACCGCCAGAGAACTAGCGGACGTGCGCTGCGACCTGGGTCAGGTCATCGACCACGGGTGCGTCCAGGGTCTGTAGATGGTCCCTGGAGTGGTGGCCGCCGCTGAACAGGACGCAGCAGGCGCCGAGCGCCATCGCGATCTCGTAGTCGTGTTCGGAGTCACCGACGAAGACCACTTTGGCGGGGTCAGCTCCGGTCGTCGCGAGCCAGCGCTGGGCGATGCTGAGCTTGGATGCGGCGTAGATGTCGGCGATGCCGTGGGCTCCGTCAAGCCAGCCGTTCAGCTCGAAGGGGGACAGCTGCTTGAGCAGGTTCTGCTGCTCCGAGGCCGAGATCACCACCTGACGGACGCCGGCCGCGTGCAGCGTCCGCAGGGTCTCCCTCGCACCGTTGTGGAGTTCACAGCCGGCGGCGGCGGCGTGGTACAGCTCCAGGTAGCGGACGGACGCAGTGTCGAAATTCCCGCCCGGCCTGGTGTCGAAGCCCAGATCGGCGTAGTAGTCGGCCACCGGGAACCGGAAGACCCGCTGATAAGCGGCGACGTCGTCCAACACCGGCAGCCCGTACTCGGTGAGCAGCGTGTTGGTCACGTCGATGCAGCAGTGCAGGTCGTCGAGCAGAGTCCCGTTCCAGTCCCAAACCACATGCGTAACCACGGCGGTCACCCTACTATCGTGCGATGGACCTGGAGATCTCGGGAACCGACTGGTTCTCGCTGACCGTTCGCAGCTGCTCAGCCTTGAACTGCTGAACTTCGATCGGCAGCTGGCCGGCGCGGAGCTCCACAGACTCCCGGACGGTCCTTGCTGAGGGCTCAGAGATCCTCAGGTGGCTGGCCTGAAGCCGTGAACTCGGCCGAGGAAGGCCAGCGCTAGTTCGGCCACCTTGATGATGTTCTCGGCTCGGCGGAAGCCGTGGCCCTCGCCTTCGAAGACCACCAGGTCGGCGGTCAGGCCTTTGGCCAGGACCGCTTGGGCCATCGCTTCGGCCTGGCTCGGCGGCACCACTTTGTCCTCGCTGCCCTGGAGCAGCAGCATCGGGCAGCTCAGCTGGTCGAGATGGCGGATGGGGGAGCGATCGAGGTAGGTCTGCCGACCCGCCGGATAGGGCGCGACCAGGCCGTCCAGGTAGTGCTTCTCGAACTTGTGGGTATCTGTGGCGAGGGTTTCGAGGTCGCCGATGCCGTACAGGCTGATGCCCGAAGCGAAGACCTTGCTCGTGGTGAGCGCGGCCAGGGTCGTGAACCCGCCCGCCGACCCGCCGCGGATACTCAGCCGCTTGCCATCGGCCAGACCGGCCGCAGCCAGCGCGACCGCGCCGTTGATGCAGTCGCGCACGTCCGCGACTCCCCATGTGCCCCGCAGCCGATCGCGGTAGGCCCGGCCGTAACCGGTGGAGCCGGAGTAGTTCACGTCGAGAATGCCGATGCCGCGAGTCGTCCAGTACTGGACGGCGAGCGCGAAACCGGGGTCGCTGAACGCGGTCGGACCGCCATGACTCCAGACCTGGATCGGGGGCAGTTCGCCGGCCGGCGCCGTCACGTCGGCATGGGTCGGTGGGTAGTACCAGGCGTGGACGGGGCCGTCCGGTGACTCCCAACTGAACGGCTGCGCCACCGAGATCATCGCCTGGTCCAGGTCGACTTCGGACGCCTTCCGCACCACCGTCGTTTGGCCGGTGATCCAATCCAGTTCGACCAGCTCGGCCGGACGATCGGCGTAGCCCAGCACTGCCAGAGTGCTGACGCCGGTACCGGTGACGTCGGCTGCCACGGCAGTCACACCGAGCTCGGTCAGGGTGCCGGGCCGGTCTTCAGCAGAGATCCACCGATCGCGCTGGGAGATCCCGGCCTTCGCCGGGATGACGGTGTTTGCCGGGACGACGGCGTAACCGGGGTCAGCGAAGGCCAGTACGCCGAGCCTCGCGACGCCGTCCGCCAACCAGGTGCAGCCGATCCGGCTGGCGTCGATCACGGTGTACGGCACCGGCGTGAGCACCCACAGCGGGCCGCAGAAGTCGTAAGGCGCCGAGAACAGCGGACGGCTGGCGCTACCGTCCCAGCGCTCGAAGTTCCAGTACCCGCTGGCATCGCTGAGGTAGAGCAGCGCTCCATCCGGCGCCCACGCCGGGTACAGCGCCGAGATGCCGGGGCCGCCCGCGACCTGCGTCCGGTCAGCGGGGGAGTCCAGCGGTGCGACCACGATCCGGGTCGAGTCCCAGGGCAGGTTCGGGTGGTCCCACTCGCACCAGGCCAGGCGTCCGGACGCGTCCAGGCAGGGATGGGCGTAGAAGTCGGCGCCGGCGACCAGCACGCGTCCGCCGTCCGGGTTGGTTTCGGCGAGGTCGAGCGCGACGATGGTGGTCTCCGGCTCGTTGCCGGCAACCTCGTGGTCTTCTCGCACGGCAAGCAGCAGCCCGAACTCTCGGTGCAGGCTCAGCGCGGCGTACCGGAACCGCCCACCGGGCGCCAGCTCTGTGGTGGCACCGTCGTTCGTACGCACCTGCACGCTGCCGTCCGGCCACGAACAGTACGCCACCACGCCGTCCTGGACGGTCCAGTCACCGCCGCCGTACTCGTTGACTCCGGTGCGTACATAGGCCTCCGGCGTCAGCTCGGTCGGGGGCTCGTTCGGTCCCTGGCGCCACAGGCCGACCCGTCCGCCCTGCTCGGGATGTCCTTCGGTCCAGTAGCGGACGCCGGCGTCCATCCGCCCGGGCGAGAGACGTACCGAGGAGCGAGTGAGGTCGGCCGCCAGAATCGGCGACGGCCACGAGCCGTAGGGCAGCGCGGTCATGCCAGCCTCGCCAACTCGGCAACGAAGGCCGCATGTAGAGGTTCGTTGTAGAGCACGAAACGCACGCGCTCCAGACCCGTGCGTGGATGCGCGGCCACGGCCTGGACGGCTACCCGGGCGGCAGTCGCCGCGTCCCAGCCGTACGCTCCGGCACCGAGAGCTGGGAAGGCGACCGTCCGCGCGCCGAGGTCGCAGGCCACGTCCAGGCTGCGGCGATAGGCGCTGGCCAGGAGGGCCTCGTCGGTCTGCCCGGCGTGCCGGTTCGGCGCCACGGTGTGTACTACCCAAAGTGCGGGTAGGAGTCCGGCGGTGGTGGCTATCGCCTCGCCGACCGGCAGGCCGTCCGGCCAACTGGTGGCGCGAACCTTGCGGCAGGCGGCCAGCAGCTCCGGTCCGGCGGCGGCATGCAGCGCGCCGTCCACGCCACCACCGCCGAGCAGACTGGCGTTGGCCGCGTTCACCAGCACGTCGGCCGGCTCACGGGTGAGATCGCCCCGAACGGCGTCGATGGTCATGTGCGGCAGTATTTCAGCCCGAATACAGAAGTGGCCCCGGGAAGCTCCCGGGGCCACTTGGTGGTCTGAATCAGGACAGCTTCGCCGTTTCGTCGTGGATCTTCAGGGCGACCTGGTTGAGCTTCGCTGAGTGGGCCCGTCCGTGGTGGCCGCAGAAGAGCAGTTCGCCGCCTGAGTTGAGGGTTACGCGAAGGTAGGCTTGGGCACCGCAGCGGTCACAACGATCGGCAGCGGTCAACGGTTCGGTAACAGTGGCACTCATCGGTCATCCTCCCTCTCTCACCCACATCTTCAGCTGGCGAGCATTCGCC
>JAKOQD010000120.1 GCA_029778515.1 Actinomycetes bacterium | reverse complement strand
TTGGCGGTGTCGCCGATGCCTGAGGTGGCGATCACCGTGCCCATGCCGAAGGTGGTGTGCAGTACCCGGTCGCCGATCGCGACGGAAGGGACCGTCTTGATCGCCGGCTTGGCACCGAAGCCGACCGTCGACCGCCACGCCTGCTCGGTCCGCGCCGAAGACGCGGACGCGAACCCGGTGCGCGCGTAGCCAAGCCGCCGCCAGTCGACCAAGTGGCCGGGGATCTCGTCGGTGAACCGGCTGGCCGGGTTGTACTGCGGCGCGCCCCACTGCGTCCGCACGCTGGCCCGGGTCAGGTACAGCCGCTGCCGCGCCCGGGTGATGCCCACATAGGCCAGCCGCCGTTCCTCCTCCAACTCCTTCGCGTCGGTCATCGCTCGCTGGTGCGGAAAGATGCCGTCCTCGAAGCCGGTGAGGAACACGGTGTTGAACTCCAGGCCCTTGGCTGTGTGCAACGTCATCAGGGTGACCACGCCGGTCGCGTCCGGATCGTTGTCCGGAATCTGGTCGGAGTCGGCCACGAGCGCGATCCGCTCGAGGAAAGCGGGCAGCGAATCGTCCGGCTCCGGTGCGCCAGCCGCCAGTTCGCTCTCGTCGTCGGGCACGTCGACCGCATGCGCCGCAGCCACGAACTCCTGCGCCACGCTGACCAACTCCACCAGGTTCTCCACCCTGGACTCGTCCTGGGGATCGGTGGACGCGGTGAGCTCGGCCAGATAGCCCGACTCCTTCAGCACACCGGCCAGGATCTCGTCCGCCGGCGCCCCGGCCGCGACTTTGCCTCGGAAGCCGGCCAGCATGGCTGCGAAGCCCTGGATCTGGCTCAGCGAGCGCGAGGCCAATCCGGGCGCCTCCGCGGCGCGATCCAGCGCAGCGCCGAACGAGATCTGCTCGGCAGCGGCAAACGCCTCGACCATCGCCTCCGCACGATCGCCGATCCCGCGGCGCGGCACGTTCAGGATGCGGCGGACGGAGACATCGTCGTCGGGGTTAGCGATGGCCCGCAGGTACGAGATGGCGTCACGAATCTCCTTGCGCTCGTAGAAGCGGACGCCGCCGACCACCCGGTACGGCATGCCGACCCGGATGAACACTTCTTCAAAGGCCCGCGATTGCGCGTTCGTCCGGTAGAAGACGGCCACGTCGCCCGGCTTGGACGTGCCGGCATCGGTCAGCCGATCGATCTCCTCGGCAACGAACTGCGCCTCGTCGTGCTCGGTGTCGGCGACGTAGCCGACCAGCAGCTCACCGTCGCCGGTCTCCGACCAGAGCCGCTTCTCCGGGCGTCCGGGATTGCGGGTGATCACCGCGTTCGCCGCGCTCAGGATGTTCTGGGTGGAGCGGTAGTTCTGCTCGAGGACGATCGTGGTCGCGCCCGGGAAGTCGGCTTCGAAGTCGAGAATGTTGCGAATCGTCGCACCGCGGAACGCGTAGATGGACTGGTCGGAGTCGCCGACCACCATCAGCTCGGGCGGGTCGATGCTCGGCCCTTCCCCACCTTCGGGAAGCGCAGCGCAGAGCTCACGAACCAGGGCGTACTGGGCGTGGTTGGTGTCCTGGTACTCGTCCACGAGTACGTGCCGGAACCGGCGCCGGTACTGCTCGCGCAGGTCACCGAACGCCTGCAGCAGGTGGACGGTGGTCATGATCAGGTCGTCGAAGTCGAGCGCGTTGGCCGCTTTCAACCGCCGCTGGTACTCCGCGTACGCCTCGGCGTAGTGGTGCTCGGCGGTGCCCTCGACCACGCGGGTGCGCGCCGATTCGAAGTCGACCAGCTCGTTCTTCTGGTTCGAGACCCAGTTCATGACCGCGCGGACGGGGTACCGCTTCGGGTCGAGCTCCTGGTCGCGCAACACCAGGGTCATCAGCCGCTTGGCGTCGGTGTCGTCGTAGATCGAGAAGGTGCGGCTCATGCCGAACCGTCCGATGTCGGAGCGCAGAATGCGCACGCACGCCGAGTGGAATGTCGAAACCCACATCAGCTTGGCGCGATTGCCGACCAGGTCGACCACGCGGTGCCGCATCTCCGCGGCCGCCTTGTTGGTGAAGGTGATGGCCAGGATCGACCCGGGATGGACGTTGCGCTGGCTGACCAGGTGGGCGATCCGCCGGGTGAGGACCCGGGTCTTGCCCGAGCCCGCGCCGGCCACCACTAGCACCGGCCCGCCGGCATGCACGACCGCCTCCCGCTGCGGCGGATTGAGGTTCGCCAACAGCTCGTCCTCGCTCATCCGCCGGGCGCGCTTGGGTGCGTCCGCAACCAGCGGGGACGGTTGGACGGGGGCAGCGAACAGGTCCGGGAACAGCGTGTCAGTCATATCCAGACAAGCCTAAGCGCTCGCACCGACAGTCCCGGACAAGCCCGGGGAACGACAGCAGCTAGACCAGCTTGCGGTCGGTGGCCCACCGGGTGAGCTGATGGCGATTCGAGAGCTGCAGCTTGCGCAGCACCGAGGAGACATGGGTCTCGACGGTCTTGATCGAGATGAAGAGCTCCTTGGCGACTTCCTTGTAGGCGTAGCCGCGGGCGATCAGGCGCAGGACCTCGCGCTCGCG
>JAKOQD010000019.1 GCA_029778515.1 Actinomycetes bacterium | reverse complement strand
CTGGCCCTCGTTGGTGAAGGCCTGCAGCGCGACGTTCTCGAAGTCGGCCGCCTTGTCGCCGAGCTCGATCGGGGCGACGACGCCATTCTGGATCAGGTTGCCCAGCCAGTCGTGCGCACCGATGGTGATGTCGGGGCCCTTACCGGTGGGCACCTGGGAGGTGAAGTCGGCCTGGATGTCGGCGAAGTTCTTCTTGACCAGGGTCACCTTCGCCTTGGTCGCGGTCTCGAAAGCCTTGGCTGCGGCCTGCGTTGCAGAAAGCCGGGTGTCGTCCACCCATACGGTCAGCGTGGCGCCGCTGTAGTCGGCTGCGGTGCTCTCGGTGGCACTCGCGGTAGTGGTCGGGGCCGTGGTGGCCGGGGCGGTCGTGGCGGACGGGCCGGACGCGCACGCGCTCAGCGCGACAATCGCGGCGACGATTCCAACGGTGGTGATGCTCCTGCGCATCTGATCCTCTTCCTGTCTGCACTCGGCTCATCCCGGCTGCGGGACGGCCCTTTGGACGCAACAAACGTTAGTACGAAGTTGCAAGAGTTACGCAACATGTTACGTTTCGTTACCGAATCGAGACCTCGAAACCCTCATCTAGCGACAGATACCGGTAACTTTTACCAACGACGACGTCGTTACAGGAGTGACCATGACCAGAAAGCGAGCCGCGCGCTCAGCCAAGCCGCGCCTGCTCGACATTGCCGAGGTGGCGAAGGTAAGTACCGCCACCGTGTCACGGGTGCTCAACGGCAAGCCCGGCGTGGGCGATGAGGTGCGCGGATCGGTGATCGCCGCGATGGACATGCTCGGCTACGAGCGGCCGACCGCGATCAAGGTGAAGGCCCGTGGACTGATCGGCGTAGTCGTACCAGAACTCATCAACCCGATCTTCCCCGCTTTCACCCAAGGCATCGAGGGCCGACTGGCCCAACTCGGCTTCACCGCCCTACTGTGCACCCAGTTTCCTGGCGGGACAACGGAAGATGAGGCCATCGACCTGTTGCTCGACCATGGTGTCTCCGGCATCATCTTCGTCTCCGGCCGGCACGCGGATTCCTCCTCCAGCCTGCAGCGCTACCACGACCTGCGAGCCCGCGGGATTCCACTGGCTTTCATCAACGGCTGGGCGGACGGAGTGGACGGCACCTTCGTCGGCACCGACGACACGGCGGCGATGGACGTCGTCGTGCGCCACCTCACCGCCCTCGGTCACACGAGGATCGGGCTGGCGATCGGTCCCGAGCGGCTGGTGCCGGCTCGTACGAAGATCGAAGCATTCAGCGCAGCCGTGCGCGACCACCTCGGCGTGGCCAAGCCCGAGAAGCACATCAGCAAGTCGCTCTACACGTTGGAAGGCGGGCACGCCGCAGCCGCGCAATTGCTTGCGTCCGGGCATACCGCCATCGTCTGCGGTTCTGATCTGATGGCACTCGGTGCAATCCGTTGCGCGCGCGGTCTCGGGCTGTCCGTGCCGGATGAGGTCTCGGTCGTCGGCTACGACGACTCGCCGCTGGTCGCATTCGTCGACCCGCCGCTGACCACTGTCCACCAGCCGGTCGGCGCGATGTGCCAAGCGGCCGTCTCCGCGGTGCTCGGCGAGTTGGACGGCAACCCTGGGCCGCGCAGTGAACTGCTGTTCCGTCCGGAGTTGATCGTGCGCGGCTCGACCCACGCTGCGCCGAAGGCCTGAGCTCGGGATCAGTCCTCGAACGGTCCCGGGTTGCCGGCCCCGTAGCGCAGGATCTCGACCTCGTCCTCGCTCAGGTCGACCATGGTCGTGGGGTCGAGCCCGCAGTCCCCCGAGTCCAGCACCGCGTCCAGCTGGTTGCCGATCTCGTCGTTGACCTGCCAGCCGTCGGTCATCGGATGCTCAACACCCGGCAGGATCAGTGTCGAGGACATCAGCGGCTCGCCGAGCGTCTGCAACAACGCCAACGCAGTGGTGTGGTCCGGCACCCGGACACCCACCGTCTTCTTCTTCGGATGCAGCATCACCTTCGGCGCTTCCCTGGTGGCTCGCAGGATGAAGGTGTAGGCGCCCGGTGTGGCCGCCTTCACTGCGCGGAACACGTCGTTGTTCATCTGCACGTACTGGCCCAGCTGGGCAAACTCGCTGCACACCAGCGTGAAATGGTGCTTGTCGTTCAGGTTCCGGAGCGTGCGAATACGCTCCAACCCGTCCCGATTACCCAGCCGGCAACCGAGCGCGTAGCCCGAGTCGGTCGGGTAGGCCACCAGGCCACCGGAGCGCAGGATCTCCACCACCTGGGCAAGTGCTCGCGGCTGTGGATTGCTCGGGTGAACGTCGAAGTAGCGGGCCATGGCCAACAGGCTAGTGGGCCGCATCGGTAGGGTGCTGCCCATGTCGCTTCTGTCCGTGCCCCTTGCCGAACTCCGCGAACGCCGCAGCCTGAAGTGGCAGGTGTACGCCTCCGACGTGCTGCCGATGTGGGTGGCAGAGATGGACACCGACCTGCATCCCGCGGTTCGGGCGACGCTGAAGGCCGCGATCGATCGCGGCGACACCGGCTATCCGTACGGCACCGCCTACGCCGAAGCGTTCGCCGCCATGGCGGACGCGCGTTGGGGGTGGCAGCTGGACGTCGCCGCCCAAGCACGGCGAGCCGGCGACGTGATGAACTCGATCCTCGCCGTGCTGGAGGCGACGACTTCGCCCGGGGACGCGGTGGTGATCAACCCGCCGGTCTATCCCCCGTTCCGGCAGGTGGTCGGCGGGTACGGCCGGCGCATCGTAGAGGCGCCGCTCACCCCGTCCGGACGCCTGGACGCGGAGTCGCTGGCGGCCGCGTTCAGCGGACCGGACCGGCCCAAGGCCTATCTGTTGTGCTCCCCGCACAACCCGACCGGAGCGGTGCACACCTCTGCCGAACTGGAGACGGCCCTTGCCCTGGCGAGCGAGCACGGTGTCCAGGTGATCGTTGACGAGATTCACGCCTGCCTGGTTGATCCCGGCACCACCTTCGTACCCGCACTGGCTGCGCCCGGTGGTGAGCGCGCGATCTCGGTCACGTCCGCCGGCAAGGCCTGGAACCTGGCCGGTTTCAAGGCCGGTCTGATCATCGCCGGTAGCCAAGCAACCAAGGTGCTGGCCGCGCTGCCGCCCCTGGCCCAGCAGTCCAGTGGCCATCTGGCCAACCTGGTGCACACCGTCGCGCTCACCGAAGCCCAGGACTGGGTGGACCACCTGATGGTCGAGATCGCAGCCAACAAGGCGCTGCTCGCCACCGAACTGGCCCGCGAACTACCAGGCGCGCAGTACGTGCCGACTTCCGGCACCTACCTGGCCTGGGTGGATTGCTCCGGGCTTGGCCTGGCCAACCCGGCAGCCCACTTCGAGCAGGTCGGACGGGTGGCGTTCTCCCCCGGCGTGAACTTCGGTCAGGAACACCAGCAGTGGGTGCGGATCAACCTCGCCTGCTCCCCCGAACTGGTGGTCGAGGGCGTGCGGCGAATGGCGTCCGCGCTAGCCACGGGCTGAGCCGGAGCTTTTCCTGGTGCCGCGGAGCCGCTGACCGAGTGGATTCCCCGACTTCTAGTCGTTGGCGACCAACTCGGCCTCGGCTGAGCCGGCCGCATCCAAGGTGGTGATGCCGATCAGGCTCAGGAAGACCGTGCCCGCCTCGGCCCGCGTCGAAACCCGCACAAGTCCGCCGGCCAGGCTCACCGTTCCGCTGACTTGGGCCGCATCAAGCACCCGCTGGGCTGCGACGATCGCAGCCCCGGTGTCGACGGGCTTGCCGGCGAGCCGAGCGGTCGCGGTTTCGTCCGCCGCTGCTCGTGCGGCTGCCGCAGCCGCCGATTCGGCACGTCGAGCTGCTTCTGCCTGCGCACCGCCGTCCACGACCAAGCCGGCCATCAACAGCAGGGCAAGGACGATCACCGCGAACATCGCCGACAGCGACACACCCCTCTGATCGTTCGACATTTCCCCCTCCATTTCCCCAACCGGCATTCTGCCCGGACTGCGCGCGTCCCACACCAGTCATGCACAACCGATCTACGCCTCAACGCTCGGTAGGATTCGGGCTGTATCCGAGTTCTGCAAACGATTGGAAGCCAAGGATGGTCCAGAAAGTCGCACTGCTCACCGCCGGTGGATTCGCACCGTGCCTGTCGTCCGCCATCGGCGGCCTGATCGAGCGCTACACCGAGGTCGCCCCCGACGTGGAGATCATCGCCTACAAGAACGGCTACGAGGGCCTGCTCAGCGGCGACTACCTCACCGTTACCGAAGCGATCCGGGCCAAGGCCGCGCTGCTGCACGAATACGGCGGCTCACCGATCGGCAACTCCCGGGTGAAGCTCACCAACGCCAAGGACCTGGTCAAGCGCGGCCTCGTCGCCGAGGGCGACGACCCGCTCAAGGTGGCGGCCGACCGGCTGGTCGCCGACGGCGTGGACGTGCTGCACACCATCGGCGGTGACGACACCAACACCACCGCTGCCGACCTGGCCGCCTACCTCGCCACCAACGGCTACGGGCTCACGGTTGTCGGCCTGCCCAAGACCATTGACAACGACGTGATCCCGATCAAGCAGTCGCTGGGCGCCGACACCGCCGCCGAGATGGGCGCGCGGTTCGCGAAGAACGTGATGGCCGAGCACAACGCCGGCACCCGGATTCTGCTCATCCACGAAGTGATGGGACGCAACTGCGGCTGGCTCACCGCAGCCACCGCGCGCAAGTACCACGAGTGGATCGAGAGCGTTGACTGGCTGCCCGAGATCGGCCTGTCGAAGAAGTCCTGGGACGTGCACGCGGTCTTCGTGCCGGAGGCCGAGATCGACCTCCATGCCGAGTCGGAGCGCCTGCTCAAGGTTATGGACGAGGTCGGCTGCGTGAACATCTTCCTTTCCGAGGGTGCCGGAATCACCGACATCGTCGAGGAGATGGAGAAGGCCGGCCAGGAGGTCGCCCGCGACGCTTTCGGCCACATCCGACTCGAGCGCATCAACCCGGGCGCGTGGTTCGGCAAGCAGTTCGCCGCCATGCTGAACGCCAAGAAGGTGCTGGTGCAGAAGTCGGGCTACTACTCCCGTTCAGCCCCCGCCAACGAGTTCGACCGTGCGTTGATCCGCTCGATGACCGATCTCGCCGTCGATTCCGCGATCGAGGGGAAGCCGGGTGTCGTTGGCCACGACGAGGAGAACGGCGACGTGCTCAGCGTGATCGCTTTCGATCGGATCAAGGGCGGCAAGCCGTTCGACATCACCGAGGACTGGTACCTCGAACTGCTCTCCGAAATCGGCCAGCCCGGCCCGGTTGCCGCCGCTCCGGTCGAGCACTGAGTCAGTCCGGCCCCGTCCGGTAGCTGCGAAGCGCCGGATCGGCGCACCCATCTGGGTTTACCGGTCCGGCGCTTCGGCTGCGTTCGGGTACTTTCACTCCTCCAGCAGCCGGGAGATCGTCCGGGCCGCCTGGTCGTAGAAGCCGCGATTGGTGCGCTCGTAGTGGTGCAGGCCGCCGATCGCCACCTCCAGCGCCCAGCCGCGGCCGCGCTCCCAAGCGGCTTCGTCGAGACCCAGTACCTGGCCGAACAGGGTCCGGGCGGGCTCGTCGAAGATCGTCCAAGCTGGTGCCAGGTCGGACGCGGGATCGCCGAAGCTGGGTTCGGCGATGTCGATCAGTCCGGCCAGCCGACCGTGGCGGACGATGAGATTTCCCGGCATCGGGTCGCCATGAATCCGGCTGGCCGGCTGTGTGAAGCCCGGAGCGGCCAATGCCCGCTCCCAGAGCGAGGTCACCGCGGCGGCGTCCACCAGGTGCGCGGAGCGCTCGATCGAGGAGCGCACCCACGCCGAGTCGGCGAGTGGCCGCGCGCCGCGTCCGACAGCGCTCCAGGACTGGCCATCGGTGGGCAGTTCGTGGAAGCACCGCAGCAGCTCCGCCAGGTCGGCGGCCAGCAGGTTCTGGTCGAGGCCGGATGACCGGTCTACCGACACGCCGTCCACCCAGCTCCAGACCGACCACAATCCGGGATAGCGCTCGAACGGCGTACCGATGCCGAGCGGACGCGGCAGCTCGACGGCAAGCCGACCCGCCAGGTACCGTGCGTGGCCGGCTTCGGCGAGCAGGCGTTCGCGGGCGGCCGCATCGGCGCTGGGAACCAGCGGCAGTCACGCCACGAAGCTGTCACCCACGCGGACGGGAGCGACTACCGTCCCCGCGGAGCTGATCCGCCGGACGGCTAGCCCTCGCAACTGCGGGAATTGCTCGCCGAGCGCGGCGGCGAGGCAATCGAGGGCGACCTCGACCTGCCTCGCGTGCATCATCACGTCAGGCGGGCGAGCCGGTCGAGTGCTTCGGCCAGTTCGTCGGTTTGCCCGCAGAAGCTGAGCCGCATCATCCGGTTGCCAGCTACCGGGTCGAAGTCGATGCCCGGCGCCAGCGCCACACCGGTCGCAGCGAGCACGTCGGCGCACCACCGCTGGCTGTCGGTGGTGAGATGGCTGACGTCGCAGTAGGCGTAGAAGGCCCCGTCCGGTGGGGCGAAGGCGGTGATGCCCAGTTCGGGCAGGCGCCGCAGCAGCAGGTCGCGGTTGCGGGCGTAGCGGGCCACGTGCCCGTCCAGTTCTGCCCTGGCTTCGGCGGCGAAAGCGGCCAGCGCGGCTACTTGCGAGATCGCGGGCGCGCAGATGGCCAGATTGCCCTGCAGGAGTTCCACCGGACGCCGTAACGCCCGCGGCAGCACCAGCCAGCCCAGCCGCCAGCCGGTCATCGAGTGGTACTTGCTGACCGATCCGACCGCGACCGCGTCCGCGCTGAACTGGCGGACAGTGACGCAATCGCGGCCGTAGCTGATGCCGTGGTAGATCTCGTCGCTGATCAGCAGGCAGTCGTTCGCCGCGCACCACGCGGCCAGTTCGGCCAGCTCGCCAGGGTCGATGATCGTGCCGGTCGGGTTGGCCGGCGACGCGATCACCAGCCCGGCCGGTGGCTCCGGCAAGGCTTCGAGCATGGCGACGGTCGGCTGGTAGCGCGTCTGCGGGCCGGCTTCCAGATCGATCACCCGCGCCCCGAGACTCAACAGGGTGTTCCGGTAGGCCGGATAACCCGGACGGGTCATCGCCACCGTGTCACCGGCATCGAAGGCAGCCAGCAGCACGAGTTGGAAGCCGGCCGAAGACCCGGTGGTGATCACGACGTCCGCCGGATCGACACCGACGTGGTAGCGATCCGCGTAGTCGGCGGCGATCGTGGCGCGCAGCTCGGGGATCCCTGCGGTGACTGTGTAGCCGAGCACCTTCTGCTTGATCGCGGCCCGAGCGGCCTCCCGAACCACCAGGGGTGCCGGCGTGGCCGGTTGGCCGACGCAGAGCAGGATGGCGTCGCCGTGGGTGTCCTGACGCCTGGCTGCGGCGGCCGCGGTCTCCATCACATGGAACGGCTCGACCTGACCGCGCCGTGACAATCGGGTCATTTGCGGCGCAGCTTCGCTAGTGCCCCCACCAGCAGCGCGCCCAGACCGAGCCCGGTCGCGGAGCCGACGATATAGCCGGCGCCGAGGCCGACGCCCATCGATTTGCGCGCCACTTCCGCCGAGACCACTTCCTGGCCGGGCTTGGTGGGCAGCGACCGCAGCGTCGGCTCGGTCACCACAAGCTCGGGTAGAACCTCAGGCTCGGGTTCCTCAGCCGTGGCCAGCCACGCCGCGATCATCAGGATCAAGGTCGCGAACAGGTTCAGGAACAGCATCAGCACCAGCGTCCAGGTGAACACGGCAGTGCCGAGGTTACGCGAGAACGCACCGATCAGGATGCCGGTGAACGACTGCAGAATCAGGAGTCCGGCGGACCCGATGCCAGCGCCCACCCAGGCCAGATGCGAGGGCACTGGGTGCGGGCTGAACCAGCCGAAGAGCAGCCGGAACAGCACCGCGCCGGCCGCCAGCGACACCAGCGCACTCACCAGCCTTAGCACGACGGTCCAGAGCAGGCTGTTGGAGATCCCCAGCAGGTCGCCCAGCGCGCCACCGAAGCCCGACGCGATCGCAGACGCCACGAACGTGGCCGCCACTCCGACCAGCACCCCCACCAGACCGGCGAAGTTCGCCAGCACATCGAGGGGCAACGGTAGCGTCCGTCCCGGATTGTCTACCTCGGCGCGCATCAGCAGCCGGATGGCGCGCTTGAGGTTGCCGATCCAGTTGGAACCGACCCACATCATGATGCCCAGTGCAACCAGGCCGGTGGACGCCCAACTGGTCAGTGCGCGCTCGATCACCTCGTGGATGTTTCGGCCGAAGTCGGAGTCGGTGTCGAGTTGCCCGTTGATCCAGGTCTGAATCACCCCGAGCGCCTCCGGCATGAAGACCGTCAAGGTGAATCCGAGCGCCGAAAACGCCAGCATCAGGATCGGTACCAGGGACAACACCGAGAAGAACGCGATCGCGGCCGCCAACTGGCCGCCGCCACGCACGTTGAACCGCTCCACCGTCCGTAGGATGTGCGCCACGAACGGGCGCTTCGAGAATTCCGCCCACCACGCCAGCGCTGCTTCCACCACTGTCTACTCCGACGCGTAGTCCGCGACCGGCGCGCAGGTACAGACCAGGTTGCGGTCGCCGTAGGCCTGGTCGATCCGGGCAACCGGCGGCCAGTACTTGTCGCGTCCGCCGGAGCCGATCGGCCCCCGGCGCACACCGGCGGGATAGGCGGCGAGTTCGCGGGAGTACGGATGTGTCCACTCGTCGGCGAGGATCCGAGACACCGGGTGCGGGGCGTTGTGCAAGGGGTTGTCGTCCGCCGGCCACACACCGGCGGCCACCGCGTCCATCTCTGCACGGATCGCGATCATCGCGTCGCAGAAACGGTCGATCTCCGCCTTGGCTTCAGACTCGGTGGGTTCGATCATCAGTGTCCCGGCTACCGGGAAGCTCATCGTGGGCGCGTGGAAGCCGTAATCGACCAGTCGCTTGGCGACGTCGTCGACGGTGATGCCGGTCTGCTTGGTCAACTCGCGCAGGTCGATGATGCACTCGTGCGCCACCAGTCCGTAGGCCCCGGTGTACAGCACCGGGAAGTGCTCGCGCAGGCGTCGGGCCACGTAGTTCGCCGCCAGGATGGCCGACTGGGACGCCTCGCGCAGCCCGTCCGCGCCCATCAGGGCGATGAAGGCCCAGGTGATCGGCAGGACTCCGGCCGAGCCGAATGGCGCGGCGCTGATCGGTCCATAGCTGTTCGCCGGGCCGGCGCTCGGCTCGAGCGGGTGGTTCGGCAGGTAGGGCGCCAGATGGGCGCGTACCGCCACCGGGCCGACGCCCGGACCGCCACCACCGTGCGGGATGGCGAACGTCTTGTGGAGGTTGAGGTGGCTCACGTCCGCGCCGAACTTGCCGGGACGCGCCAGCCCGAGCATTGCGTTCAGGTTGGCACCGTCGACGTAGACCTGGCCACCGGCGGCGTGGACGCGGTCGCAAACCTCGGTGATGGTCTCCTCAAAGACGCCGTGGGTGGACGGATAGGTGACCATGACCGCGGCCAACTCGGCGGCGTGCTTGTCAATCTTCACAGCCAGGTCGGTCAGGTCGACCGAGCCGTCGGCTGCCGTGGCGACCACCACCACCCGCATGCCGGCCATCACCGCGGACGCGGCGTTGGTGCCGTGCGCGGACGCCGGAATCAGGCAGACCACCCGATGCGGTTCGCCGTTGGCCAAGTGATAGGAACGGATCGCCATCAGGCCGGCGAACTCCCCCTGGCTACCCGCGTTGGGTTGCAGGCTCACCCGGTCGTAGCCGGTGATCTCGGCCAGCCAGTCGCAGAGTTCGCCGATCATCCGAGCGTAGCCCTGGGCGGCCGCCTCGGGCACGAACGGATGCAGGCCGGCGAAGCCCGGGTAGCTGATCGGCTCCATGGCCGCCGCAGGGTTCAGCTTCAGCGTGCACGACCCCAGCGGGATCATGCCCTTGTCAAGCGCGAAGTCCCGGTCGGCGAGCGTCCGCAGGTAGCGCATGAACTCGGTCTCGCTCCGGTACGCACTGAACACCGGATGCGTCAAGAACGGCTCGGTGCGCTCGTGGTCGCCCAACCCGCCGAATCTGGACGCGTTGGGCGGCGCCACCCCGAAGGCTTCGCAGACCTTCACCAGGGCAGCCTCGTCGGTGTCCTCACCGAGGCTGATCCCGACCTGGTCGGAATCGCTGCGCCGAAGGTGGATCCCCTGGTCGCGGGCACTTTCCACGACGTCGTCCGCGCGCCCCGGCACGGTCACGGTGAGGGTGTCGAAGAAGGCGTCCGAGGCCAACTCCAGCCCCCCGGCGGCAAGTGCTGCGGCGAGTCGACGCGTCCGCTCGTGGACGGATCGGGCAATCGCAGTGAGCCCTTCCGGCCCGTGGTGCACGGCGTAGGCGCTCGCGGTGACCGCGAGGAGAACCTGCGCGGTGCAGATATTCGAGGTGGCCTTCTCACGACGGATGTGCTGCTCACGGGTCTGCAGAGCCAGCCGGAAAGCGGGGATGCCGTCCGCGTCCTTACTGATGCCGACGATGCGTCCGGGGAGCTGGCGTTCCAAGCCCTCGCGAACCGCGATGAAGCCGGCGTGCGGGCCGCCGTAGAACAGCGGGACGCCGAAGCGCTGCGCTGAGCCGACCGCGATGTCCACGCCCCAACTCGCTGCCGAACCGATCAGCGTCAGCGCGAGCAGGTCGACGGCGGCGATGAGCTGAGCGCCGTTGTCGTGCGCGAGCTGCGCCAAGGCTCCCAGTTCGGTGGCGGACGGCAGCACGCCGTCCGCCCCAGGTACCTGGACCACCACGGCGAAGCACTGGTGCGCGCGAACCGAATCGGCCACGGAATCGTCGGCCACCACGATGTCGATGCCGGTGGCCAGACAGCGGGTGCGCAGCACCGCGAGGCTCTGGGGCAGCAGCTGTGGATCCACCACTACGCAACCGCCCTTGCGGGTCACCCGGTGCGCTACTGCGACCGCCTCGGCGACCGCGGTGCCCTCGTCGAGCAGGCTGGCCCCGGTGATCGGCAGTCCGGTGAGGTCGGCGATCACGGTCTGGAAATTCGCCAGCGCCTCCAGGCGACCCTGGCTGATCTCCGGCTGGTAGGGCGTGTAGGCCGTGTACCACGCCGGGTTCTCCAGGATCATCCGGCGGATCACCGGCGGGGTGACCGTGCCGTGGTAGCCCAGGCCGATCATCGACAGCCCCGGACGGTTCTGCGCAGCCATCGCGGCAAGCTCGCGCTGCACCTCGAACTCGCTGCGCGGCTCAGGCAAGTCGAGACGCTCACGGAGGCTGATGGCGACCGGCACTGCGGCGTCGGTCAGCTCGTCCAGGCTGGCGTAGCCGAGCGCGGCGAGCATTTCGAAACGGTCGGACGCAACCGCGCCCAGGTGGCGTTGGGTGAAGTCATTCATCGCAGGCACCAACCTATCCTGCTATGCACCTCGGGTCCGGTAGGCCGAGCTTTGCTGCCCTGCTTGGCGAGACCCGTGGGCGCCGGCTCAGCCGACCGCGCGCGCCTGACGGCGGCGCGACAGTTCGTCGTCAGCCGGCTGCGGGTGATCCTCGGCGCGCTCGGCGGGCAACTGCTGCAGAGTGCCTTCGATGTCCCGCCAGACGCCGCCCAGCGCGATGCCGAACATGCCCTGGCCACCGCGCAGCAGGTCGACCACTTGATCATCCGTCGTGCATTCGTAGACCGAAACGCCGTCGCTCATCAGGGTGACCTCGGTCAGGTCCTGCACTCCGCGCGCCCGCAGGTGGTCGATGGCCGTGCGGATCTGCTGCAGCGAGATGCCGGCGTCGATCAGTCGCTTGATCACCTTCAGAATCAGCAGGTCACGGAAGCTGTACAGCCGTTGCGTCCCAGATCCCCCGGCTGGCCGGACCTCCGGCACCACCAGACCAGTGCGTGCCCAGTAGTCCAGTTGGCGGTAGGTGATGTCGGCGGCGCGGCAGGCCACCGGCCCGCGGAAGCCGAGATCGTCGGGCAGCGGCGAGAAGTCGCCATCGAACAGCAGATCCTGTGCCGGGGGCACCTGGTTCATTGCGTTCATCGGTCGGCCTCGTTTCGCTGGAATCACCGCGTTGGGATTCTGACGCTAACCTCGCGACCGCCTCGGGTCAACGACACGCCCGGACCGGCGTTCACCTATCCAGCGAGTCTTAACCACTTCCTCAGGGTTTGCCTTCATCGCCGGTGAAGTCCTCCGGGGTCACCGAGTCGAGGAACTCCAGGAAGCGTTCCACCTCGTCTTCCGGGGTTTCTACGCCATCAGCCGGGGCCGTGCCGAGTTCCTCCGCGCTCACGCCTACCGTCTCCAGCAGCTCCTCGCTGCACTGGATCGGGCGACCGGAGCGAAGTGCGATGGCGATCGCATCACTCGGCCGCGCCGGCAGCACCGTCTCGCCGAAGACGAGTTCGGCGTAATACTGCCCGGCCTCGTACCGGGTGATCGTCACCGCGCTCAGCGGTTCACTGGAGCTTGTCGCCAGCCGCCAGGCGACGTCGTGAATGCTCGGACGCTGATCGTCCGGTGGCTCGGTGGCGCTGAAGATCGCCGAGGCTCCCCCGTGGCTCATCCAGATCGGAATCCGGCGCTCAGCACCGCCCACTTCGGCGAGCACAACTAGCGGCGGCGCCTCGCCCGTCGACACCCGGATCTCGATGACTTTCAGCTCGCGCATGGCTGGCCTCACTGCGGTAACTGGGATCTCATGATCGCGGCATGGGCGTGCAGCACCAGCTGCATCACGTCGGCCGGCAGGGTGCGAGCGGACGGGTTCCGGCGCAGGTGCGGCGCCACGGCCTGCTCGATCAGGCCGACCTCGCGTTCAGCGGCCTGCTTGACCACGCGCAGGTGACGCGCGTCCATGCCGAAGGCGGCGAGCTTACGAGCGATCACCGCAACGGTGAGCGCATCGCGCCCGTAGTAGATGGTGCCCCGGCGCGGCACCACAAGTTGGTGCTTCTCCAGGTCGGAGAGCGCCGCCTCCGCCAGGCCGCTCAGTTCCAACAACTCACGTCGGGTGATCCGGATGGCGCGCTTCGGTGCGTGGGCCTGACCGCTGATCGCGGCCGGGGATTCGACCGGCGTCGCGCCCTCCGCCGGGCGGTTGGTACCGAGGACCGGTGGCTCCTGCCCGCGGTCCATCATGTCCAGGTGCTCGCGGATCACCTTCAACGGTAGGTAGTGGTTCTTCTGCACATCGAGGATGTAGCGCAACCGCTCGATATCGGATTCGGCATAGCGCCGGTAGCCCGAAGGGGCCCGCTCCGGCGAGATCAACCCTTCCGATTCGAGGAAGCGGATCTTCGAGATGGACACGTCCTCGAACTCGGGCTTCAGGACAGCCAGCACCTGGCCGATGCTCCGCAGCCCGATCGCCATCAGTCGTGCCCAGTGAAGAACACCATGCGGAACTTGCCGATCTGCACCTCGTCCCCAGTCTTGAGGAGGACATCCGACTCGACCAGCACCTTGTTCACGTAGGTGCCGTTCAAGCTGTTCTGGTCGCTCACCCAGAACTCCGAACCGCGCCGCACAAATCGGGCATGGTGCCGCGAGACGGTGATGTCATCCAGGAAGATGTCGCAGCGCGGATGCCGGCCCGAGGTGACGACGTCGGAGTCGATCAGGTAGCGCGCGCCGGCGTGCGTGCCGCGGAGCACCAGCAGGATCGCCGAGCCCGGCGGCAGCGCCTCGACGGCCGCGGAGTCGGCGGGCGTCAGGTCTTCAGTCTGGAACTCGTCGACCACTGCGGGGATAACCCTGGTGGTGTCACCGGAGAGCTTTGCCAGGCTTGCGCCGCAGTGCGGGCAGAAGTTCACGGGCTCGACGAGTTCAAAGCCGCATGCGGGGCAAGTGCTCATCACGTTCACCTTTCGTGCCTGGCTGGTCGGCCGTGGGAGGGCAGGCTCAACCGCAGGTTGACGTCAAGCCTATCCCGACACCAGCTCGGCGTAGCCGTCTGCGTCCAGCAGTTCGTCCAGCTCTTCCGGATCGCTCAACTCGAGCTCGAAGATCCAACCGTCACCGTAAGGGTCAGAGTTGATGGTCTCTGGGGTGTCGTTGAGGAGTTCGTTCACGGCGGTGACCACGCCGGTGGCCGGCGAGTACACGTCGGAGACACTCTTGGTCGACTCGACCTCGGCGCAGGCGTCATCGACGGCGATCTCTTCGCCCACCTGAGGCAGTGAGACGTAGACGACGTCGCCAAGGGCTTCGGCTGCGTAGCTGGTGATGCCGATCCGAACCGTGCCGCCCGCGCCCTGCCGCACCCATTCGTGCTTGCTGCTGTACTGAAGATCATCCGGGTACATCGTGGTTCGACTCCTTCTGGCAGCAGGTGCCGCCGCTCACTTCGGGCACCACCCTAGCGCCCTCGGGCGCCGCTCAGCTGGCTGAATTGTCACCGGTTCCGACGGGGATCCGCCGAATCACGACCGCACCCTGGCTGAGGTAGAGCAGGCCGGACCACCAGTAGAGGCCCGCGCCCCAGATCACGCACGCCCAGCCGAGGACGCGGGCGGTGGTCGGCATCAGCCAGTCACCAGCGCCGAGAAGCACCAGGGGCAAGCCGTAGAGCAGCATGAACGTGGCGGCCTTGCCGAGGAAGTGCACCGGCAGGCTGGCGAAACCTCGGCGTCGGAGCGCCGGGCCGATGCTCACCACCATCAACACGTCCCGAGCCGCCAGCAGGACGACCAGCCACCACGGCACGATCTCGCGAATCGCGAGGCCCAGCAGCGTCGCCAGGATGTACAGCCGATCCGCCACCGGGTCGAGCACTTGTCCGAGGCGCGAGCGTTGGTGCCAGAGCCGCGCGAGGTGGCCGTCCAGCCAGTCGGTGGCCCCGCCGATCGCCAGCACGACCACCGCCCAGACATCGGCTTCGCGGATCAGCAGGAGCCACAGGAATAGCGGCACGCCCAGCAGCCGAATGAAGCTGAGGATATTGGGGACGGTCAGCACCCGCTCGGTGTCATAGGGTTCTCCGGCCACGGCCACAGGATAGCGCCCAAGCGCCGAGAGCCAGCCTTTGGAAAGCGCTGATCGATGAGCGTTGGCGCTGGCTGGTGCTTGTCGGAGCCGCCACTGGCCGCGGCCGGGCTACGCGTCGGAGTCGGCCTGCTGGGCTCCGGGACGCAACGAACCCGCTTCCGGCGGGTTATGACGACCATCCCGGTGCCCTTGGCGGAGCAAACCCGAGTTTGACGAGTTATCGGGCCAAGATCCGGCTCCATAACCGGTCGAAGTCGGGTCGACTATTACCCAAGCCGCTGGATGGGGCCCGATAGCCAGCCGAAACCGGGTTATATCGACCAACAGGTGTGGTTCCACCTGTCCGAAGAGCGGCGGCGGACCAGATTTACGTTGTGGAGAAGCTTCATTCAGGTGAGGTGATGTTTGCGGCCTTGAACCGGCTGTTCGAGGCCAACGGGCATGAATTCAACTCTGGCCGGGGCCCGCGGCGCTAGGGCTGGCCATCGGCGCTTGACGTGGAGTTGCGCCGCCAGAGGTGGATCCGGGCTCAGGCCCAGGCGGACGCGAGTTGGTCGCGGGTGTCGGCCAGCAGTTGGGGCAGCGCCTTGGTCTGGGCGATCACCGGCAGGAAGTTGGCGTCCCCGGGCCAGCGCGGCACGACGTGCTGGTGCAGGTGCGCGGCGATGCCGGCGCCGGCGACCTGTCCCTGGTTCAGGCCAAGGTTGAAGCCGGCCGGCTTCGAAACCCGGCGGATCACGGTCATCGCCGCGGCGGTGAACTCGGCAAGCTCCAGCAGTTCTTCCGCAGTCAGGTCGGTGTAGTCGCTGACGTGACGGTACGGGCAGATCAGCAGGTGGCCGGGCGAGTACGGATAGAGGTTCAGCACCGCGTAGACCGTGCGGCCGCGACGCACCACCAGGCCGTCCGCGTCCTCACGCTCGGGCGCGCGACAGAACGGACACGAATGCGAGGCGCCATCGACGGGCTTGTTCTCACCCTCGATGTAGACCATGCGATGCGGGGTCCAAAGGCGCTCGAACGCGTCGGGGACGCCGGCCAGGGTGCCGGCGTCCTCGACCACTTCGCGGGCTTCCCCGGGCTCGGTCATCGCCGCGGCGGCCGGGTTGCTGCGATGATCTCCGCGACCGCCTCTGCGATCGGCACGCCGTTGCGCTGGCTACCGTCGCGGTAACGGAAGGAGACCGCGCCGGCGGCCACGTCCGTCTCGCCGGCGATCAGCATGAACGGCACCTTCTGGGTCTGCGCGTTACGGATCTTCTT
This sequence comes from Actinomycetes bacterium, assembly GCA_029778515.1. Next base: position 5,898 of record JAKOQD010000019.1, on the reverse strand, counting down.
GCCGAAGCGATCATCGCTGCGGTCCACCTCGACCCGGATGTCCGCTGCGATCAACTGCTTGGCCACCTCGGAAAGGTAGCCCTCGTACTCCTCGGCCACCGGAATCGCCACCACCTGCACCGGCGCCAGCCACGCCGGGAAGGCGCCCGCGTAGTGCTCGGTGAGCACGCCGATGAACCGCTCGATCGAACCGAACTTTGCCGAGTGGATCATCACCGGCTCGGCCGGATGCCCGTCCGGTCCGGTGTAGGTGAGCCCGAAGCGGGCCGGCTGGTTGAAGTCGTACTGGATGGTCGACATCTGCCAGGTGCGGCCGATCGCGTCCTTTGCCTGCACCGAGATCTTCGGACCGTAGTACGCAGCGCCGCCCGGATCGGGCACCAGCTTCAGCCCCGACTCGATACCGACCTTCTCCAGCACCGCGGTGGCCTTCTCCCACTGCTCGTCCGAGCCGATGAACTTGGTCGACTTCGCGCCCTCGGTGTCGCGGGTGGACAGCTCGAGGTAGTAGTCGTCCAGGCCGAAGTCCTCCAACAGGTTGGTGACGAAGGTGAGCAGGTGCTTGACCTCTTCCGCTGCCTGGGACGCCATCACGTATGAGTGCGAGTCGTCCTGGGTGATGCTGCGCACCCGGGTGAGGCCCTGGAGCACGCCCGACTTCTCATTGCGGTACACGGTGCCGAACTCAAAGAAGCGCAGCGGCAACTCGCGGTAGGACCGTCCGCGCGAAGCGAAGATCAGGTTGTGCATCGGGCAGTTCATGGCCTTGAGGTAGTAGTTCTGGCCCTCGTCGTCCATGGGCGGGAACATGCCGTCCGCGAAAAAGGGCAGGTGGCCGGACGTGCGGAACAGCACCTCCTTGGCGATGTGCGGGGTGCCCACGTACTGGAAGCCCGAGCGGATGTGCGCAGTCCGGACGTAGTCCTCCATGACGCGCTTGATCACGCCGCCCTTGGGATGGAACACGGGCAGGCCGGCGCCCAGTTCCTCCGGGAAGCTGAACAGGTCGAGTTCTGCACCCAGCTTGCGGTGGTCGCGACGCGCGGCCTCCTCAAGCCGGGTGCGGTAGGCCACCAGGTCGTCCTTGGACGCCCACGCGGTGCCGTAGACCCGCTGCAGCTGGTCGTTGCGCTGGTCGCCCCGCCAGTAGGCGGCCGAGCTGCGGGTGAGCGCCCAACCGTTGCCGAGATAGCCGGTGTGCGGCACGTGCGGCCCGCGGCAGAGGTCCTTCCAGGCGACCGCGCCGTCACGGCGGACGTTGTCGTAGATGGTCAGTTCGCCGGCGCCGACTTCGACCGAAGCACCTTCGGTGTTCGCCGCAGCGCCCTTCAGCCCGATCAGTTCCAGCTTGTACGGCTCGGACGCGAGCTCGGCTGCGGCGGCTTCGTCACTGATCGGCCGGCGGACGAACTGCTGCCGCTCCTTGACGATGCCGACCATGGCCTTCTCGATGGCCTTCAGGTCGTCCGGCGTGAACGGGGTCTCGACGCGGAAGTCGTAGTAGAAGCCGTCGGTGATCGGCGGACCGATGCCCAGCTTCGCGTCCGCGTGCAGCAGCTGGACGGCCTGCGCCGCGACGTGCGCGCAAGAGTGCCGGATGATCGCCAACCCCTCGTCGCTGGTGGCCAGCACCGGCTCGACCTGGTCACCCTCCCGAAGCTCGGTGGCGAGGTCGACCACGGCACCGTTGACCCGGGCCGCGACGATGGAACGATCGGTGCCGAACAGGTCCAGGGCCGTGGTGCCGGTGGTCACCGCCTGCTCGCTCGGTTGAGCCTGCGGATCGATGACGATGATGGACACGGACACTGGATGGCTTCCTTCCTTCGGATACAGCCCTCCTAGTCTGCCGCAGATTTCGGCCCGTCCGTGCCGACGTCACCGCTCGCGCGACACCACCGGCCCGACTGCCAACGAATCGATGATCCGGTCGGCGTAGCCTTCCAGCTCGCCCGAGACGCGGACGCGGATCAGCTTGCCCGCCTCGGCGCCGCTGAGCACGACGGTGTCCCCCATCGCCCGGGTGAGCAGGACGCCGTCGGCGTACCAGCGCACGGTGGTGCGCACCCCCGCTGGGCCCCATACGCCGGGGTGAACCGTCAGCGTCTTTCCGACCAGCGCGAGGCCCTCAATCACCGGCAGATCCGGGATGAGGTCTCCCGGCTCGATGACATTGGTGTAGCCGGAGTACTTGTAGACCTTGTCGGGGTAGCCGCGTACGCGGCTTGATCACTTTGCCGAGGTCGGCCAGGGTCAGCTGGTAGCTCCCGCTGGTGGCGCCGGGGATCTTGTCGGCCCCGCGATAACACTGCCACCGCTGGTCGACCTCGCCCGGACCCCCCGCGTCGACCGAGCCGGTCAGGGTTCGGCCCACCCTGGCCGAGCCTCTGATCAACGGGGTGGCCATTACCAGGCGTCCCGGCTCGATCGGGCCTACGGTCGCTGTCTCCTGAGCCAACTTCGGGAAGCCGGCCTTGTAGCCGCTGATCCGGAGCGAGACCTTGTGGCCGATGTCGGCCGCGGCCAAGCGGTAGCTGAGCTCGCTCGCACCGGAGATCGGCTTGCCGTCACGCAACCAGCGATACTCCTGCTCCACCCGTCCCGGGCCCCAGTCCGGCTCCTCGATGCTCAGTACGGAGCGATACCGGGGAGTGCCTCCAATCTCCGGCACCGCGGACGGAACGAGTGCCGGCGGTGCGGTCGGCGTGGATCCCGGCGGGGATTGCATCTGATCTCGGGTTGCGCCACCGAAAGAGCTGGCCATGTCGGGCCTCTCTAGAGCTGTTGAAGGCAACGCCAGTGTTCACAGGCCAAGCGTGGTGACGATCGCGCCAAATTCGTGGGAACCTTTTGTCATGACAACCGATCATATGCGGCTGTTCCCCGGGAAGTTTTTCATCAGCACCGCACTTGAGGCGCTGGAGACCAAGACCGCGATGTCCAAGGAGCTGGCCGTCCGCTACCTCCAGCGAGCTGCCATCGCCGGGCTGCTGATCGCCATCTTCTACCTCGCCCACTTCGGCGCAGTGGCCGCCTTCGGCTCGGTCCAGGTCGGGACGGGGAGCCTGGCGGTGCTGGGCAAGATGGTCGGGGCCGTGATCTTCGGCTGGGCCCTGGTCTTCATCTATTTCACTAAGTCCGAACTCCTCACCTCCAACATGATGGTGGCCTCGATCGGCATCTACTACCGCAGGGTGAAGTGGGGCCGCGCACTGCGGATGCTGGGCCTCTGTTACGTCGGGAACTTCGTGGGCGGGCTGGTCCTGGCAGCCCTGGCCAGGTTGAGCACCCTGGCCAGCGGCGCCGTCCTGAGCGAGATGGAGCACTCGGTGACGGTGAAGCTTGGCTACATCAGCGCGGGCCCGCTGGGCTGGAGCGATCTGCTCATGCGCGCGATCCTCTGCAACCTGATGATCAACGTCGCGATGCTGCTGGTCTACAACGGCTTCATCAAGGATGACCTGACCAAGAGCCTGGCCATGATCATGGCTGTGTTCATCTTCGTGTTCCCCGGTTTGGAGCACTCGGTGGCCAACACGATTCTGTTCACGATCGTGGGTTTGAAATCGGGTATCGATCTGGCCCTCGCCGCCGGTAACGTGGCCATCGCCCTGATCGGTAACTTCATCGGCGGCGGCGTCCTGATCGGGTTGTACTACGCGTACGTGAACGACGATTCGAAGTACCGGGCCAACCCCTGAGAGCTTGAGGAGATTTCGGTGGCCGACAAGCCCAAGTGGTGGTTTCGCAAGCCCGCGCTCAACTGGCTGGAACTACTCGGAATCTCGCTGGCCCTGGCGCTGATCGGTGGCGCGTTGGGCGTAACTGCCGCGCTCAAGCTCTCGCCGGAGCCTGGCGCCTGCGATTCGGTGCGGGTGGCGGACAGCGTGCTGCCTTCGGTGGTGACCATCTTCGTGACGGGGGCATCCGGCGGCGGATCCGGCAGCGGCGCGATCATCCGGGCGGACGGCCTGATCCTCACCAATGACCATGTGATTGCGGCCGGAGTCGAGTCCGGGAACATCGAAGTGCTTCTCAACGGCGGCGAGCAGGTGCCGGCCGATCTGATCGGCACCGATCCGATCACCGATCTGGCGCTGCTCAAGATCGACAAGAACAAGCTGCCCACACTGCTGCTCGCTCCGCGCGAGCCGCTGAGTGTGGGTCAGCCGGTGGTCGCGCTGGGCGCGCCTCTGGGGCTTTCGGGGACCGTGACCAGCGGCATTGTCAGCGCGCTGAACCGGAACGTGCCGGTGCCGAAGGCGAGCGGTGGTACCACGGTGCTAACCGGCGCGATCCAAACCGACGCGGCCATCAACCCGGGCAACTCTGGCGGCCCGCTGGTCACCTGCGAGGGACGCCTGGTCGGCGTGAACACGGCGATCTCGACCGTGCCGAACGCAAGTGGCGTCGCCGGCGGCGGCAGTGTCGGCATCGGGTTCGCGGTGCCGGCGAGCACTGCGCAGCGGATCGTGGACGAACTGCTGGCGACCGGGCGCGCCACCCATCCGTGGATCGGCGCGGTCACTGCCGAGATCACCCAGGACATGGCCGACCGCTTCGGCACTCCGTCCGGACTGTTCGTGCAGGACGTGAGCGAAGGCGGCCCGGCGGACGCGGCCGGCCTGGAAGCCGGCGACATCATCACCCGCCTCAGCGGCAACCCGGCGACGAGCCTCGGACTGGGCTGGCTGCTGGTGAGCGCCAAGGTTGGCGACGACATCCCGATCGAGTTCGCCCGCGACGGCGTCTTGCAGAACGCGACCCTGACCCTGGCCGAGCAGCCCGCCTAGCCCGGCAGCCCCACTGGCCCGGCACCGAGGCACCCCGCGTCAGCCCTCTTTCGCCACTTCGGACGGCGGCGTGGTGCTAGCCCCGGGCGGGCGGAAGTTGGGCGCGCAGCTGGTGAAGCACCTCAGGTCCGCCGATAGCTTCGATGACAGCAGGGTCGCCGACAACCACGAGCCGGTCGGTGGCTCGGGAGAGCCCGACGTAGAGGCGCTCCCGGCTTCGGTCGCGGGTTCCGTCCTCGTTCACGCAGAGGACGACGGCGTGCCGTTCCATGCCCTTGAACCCGAGAACATGCCCGTAGAACACGTCGTCGTTCGACCAGAATTCGTCCCAATAGCCGGCAAAGCCGAGCGTTTCCTGACGCTCCTTCTGCACCGGGTGGCGTGCGCCCATCGTGAGCAGCGCTACATCTTTGGGTTCCCAACCTTCCTCAAGCAGGCGCTCTATCTGGTCGTCGGCCGCTTCGATCGCGGCGTGCGTAGGCACCGCCACGAACTCCACCTGCGGACCCTCTCCCCCACGCAGGACCATTGAGGTTGGCGCGAGCGGGACGAAGCTCTGCGCGATCTGGCGGGTGTTGCGAAGGTTGTGGTCCAGGACCAGCGGCACCAGGGCCAACGAGGGGCGTCCGAACCGCGCGAAGACGCGCTGCCGCTCGTCGCTGTAGGCGAAGACCCCGCCGGCGGTCTCGTCCTTCAGGGCCCCGACGAGCGGCGTCCACCAGTCCTCGGCGAAATCCTGCGCCTCGTCGACGATCACTGCATCGAATCGCGATTCCGGCGGAAGTTCGGCGGCGCGGGCGGCCATGAGCGCCGGCAGTTCGACCTCCCAGAAGTCGGAATCGTCCCGGGATCCGGTGATCTCAATGCCCCACCGGCGGGCCAGGTCCTCGAACGTCCCGACGAAAGCCGGACGCTTGGCACTCGATCCGGTTAGCAGTGACCGCTGCAGGTGGTGGGCCAGGCCGTAGCTGTAGCAGACCACCGCCACTCGCTGCCGCTCGCCGGTGGCCCGGCCACCGGCCAGGTCGGACGCCTGCCGAATGGCCAAGACGGTCTTGCCGCTGCCGGCGCCGCCGCGGATCTCGACCCGGTTCAGTAGGCGGGT
>JAKOQD010000119.1 GCA_029778515.1 Actinomycetes bacterium | reverse complement strand
TTACCCGGCGCAGATCGACGTAGTAGTCCGCCTCCTTGCCGGAGGCGAGGGTGACTTTGCCGCGCACCACGGCAAGGCTCTTGATCAGTTCGATGAGTTCGTCGCGCGCAGTCATGGACGCAACCGTAGGGGTCAGAGCCGGATCGTAGGGCTCGATCTCAACTCGAATCGGGTGACTCACGAGAACCAGGTGCGACTCCAGGCCGGAGGTGGGGACGGCTCCGCGTCCAGCTCGGTGAAGGGTGTGGCCGCGCCGATGAAGCGGACGAGTTCGCGTCCGGCCAGCAGCCGATACGGAAACGGCGCACGGGCAAGGGCGCGGCTGAAGTCGGTTTCGGGAAGATCGGGCCCGGCGACCGCGACCAGGTTGCCGAAGCGACGACCCTTCCAGACCGGCACTTCGGCGCTGGCGACCAGCTGTGGCTGGGTCGCAAATAGCGCGGCGAGGCAGCGTTTGGACCAGCCGAAGGGCGCCTGATCGGTGAGGTTCATGATGAGCAACCCGCCGGGACGCAGGGCGCGGCGCACGTCCGTGAAGAATTCTACGGTGGCTAGTTCGGCGGGGACACTGGCAGCAGCGAAGGCGTCGAGGATCAGGGCGTCGGCATAGGCGTCCGGAAGTTGGGCGACGCCGCTGCGGCCGTCGTGCGCCCGGATCTTGATGCCGGAGTTGCGCGGCAGGGGCAGCCGGGCGCGGACCTCCGCAGTGAGTTCTTCGTCCGGTTCGAGGACGATCTGGGCGGTGTGCGGACGCCGGGCCGCGACGTAGCGCGGCAGGGTCAGTCCGCCGCCGCCGACGTGGACGATGCGGACGCGTTCGGCCGCGGGCCGGGACAGCACGGTGAGGTCGAGAATTTCAGCGATGCGCTGCACGTATTCGAACTCGAGCCGCAGCGGGTTGGCCGGGTCCACCCAGGACTGCTCGGTGTTGCCGGCCACCACCATGAAGGCACGCCGGTCGTCCGGAGCCGGCACAACCCGGTTGCTGACCATGTCGCGGAGCATAAACCCCAGATGAAATGGAATCGATATTGGTAAGGGCTGGTTGAGCAGGTCCACCCAGGATGTAGCCATCGAGATCGAGCGCGGGCTCACCAAGGACCGCTGGCTGCTGCAGGCGCACGTCGCCGCCTGAGCCGCAGCGGCGAATCCGGGCTGAGTTGCAAGCATTCGGATACTTGAGGCTCCGCCGGTGAGGCTCAGGCGAAGAGCTCGTCAAGCGCGGTCTCGTACGCTTCGCAGGCGTGGAGGACCGCGACGATGTGATCGCGAAGCTCGTCTGGAGGCAGCTGGAGGTCGAACAGCGATTGGCGAGGTGGGGCTGATTTCACTGCTGCCGCCAACTTGCGGCGCTCGGACGACGTGATGTGGTAGTCCTGCGCGACGACTTCGAGGACGTCCCGAAGTTCGGAGCGGGCGCGTGGGTCAGCGCTGTTGAGCACTTGGATGGCGGCCGCGAGCCACTCCTCCTCCCCCTCCTCGGAATCCTCCAGTGCGTCGACGACCAGGTTGAAGAGCAGCATGTGCGCGGCGTACGCCGCGGGCGCCGAGTCCTCGTTCGGGTCGAACGGCAGCCGCAACGCTCGCTCGACATATGAGACCGCGCGTCCCGGGTCATCGACGAGTTCACGCCACGCCTTCAGCAGCAAATTCTCGGCCGCCTCCTGGTAGGCGGACGACGGGTTGTCTTCGCGCCTGCGGCGCAGCCCGTCCGCGGTCACAAAGCTGCGAATCGACCGGCTGTGGCGCAGCAGCGCGTCCACTTCCTCTTCCACTGGCCTACCGTAACGGCATCGAGGATGCCAAGAAGGAGCAGGAACTCACCAGCGGCGCGACGACTCGGCGACGATATCGCGCCAGTCGACGCCGGAGAAGCTGGGCGTGCCCAGAACTGTCAGAGGCAGGTTGTGTAGTCGGTACATGGCGACGAGCAGAGCCCCGCCCGGCAAGGCGTAATGACGTTGTTCAGCAATACCCAATCTGTTGGGCTGACTTCGAACAAGGGCCGCCGACAGGGTGGGGGCCATGCCCCTCACCGACCGGATGCTCGACGAGGTCGCTGGGTCGCTGGGTCAGAAAGTGCGCCAGCTTCGCGAACGGCGCCACTGGACGCAGGAGGAGCTCGCCCACAAGGTTGGGATGAGCCGCAACCAGATCCAGAATATCGAGCGGTCGCGCAATAACACCCGCGATCCGAAGACGGGCCGCCTGGGTAGGGGCAACCCGCGACTCGACACCATCTACCTGCTGGCTGACGTGCTGGGCGTGAAGCCCGCCGTGCTGATCGATCCGGAGCTTGAGCTTCCGGAGTGATCAGGCCTGCGACAGGCGCTCGGCTGCGGCCGCGACCGCGTCCAAGACTTCGGCGTCCTTGAGCACGCGGAAGTGCCCGATCGCGGCCACCTCGATGTTGACCGCGCCGTCCAAGTGCGAGCCGTCCGGAATGTGCGGATCGAACGACGGATAGATGGAGGTGATCAGCGGATTCAGGTCGCTGCGCTTCGCCAGCGCCTGGATCGCCGGATCCTCCGGGCCAAGCGCGCGGATCGTCCGCGACGGCACCAACCTGGCCAGGCTCGATCCACCGAACGGCGTCGCGATCGCGATCAGGCCGCGCAGCCGTCCGTCCGCATCGAGTTCAAGCATGCGTTTGCCAACCAGCCCGCCCTTGCTGTGCGCCACCAGAATCACGCCGGTCAGTTCCTTGGCGGCAACCGCGTTCATCGCGAGTTCAGCGGCCGCGTCCAGCGTGGCCAGGTTGTACGCGAGTTCGGGCACCACCTGCACCGGGTGTCCGTCCCGGTTCAGCCGCTCGGCTGCCGGTAGCAACAGCGTCCACGGCTCCAGGACGCCGGCCAGCAGCACCACCGGCGCCCGGTCTCCGGACGCGAACGCGGTCGGCACCTCCCGCTCCAAAGGTCCGCGCAACTGGCGGTGCGTGACATAGAAATAGTCGCGGGCCCAGTAGCGCGCACGACGCACCGCGAGCTTGAACCGCGCCGCCGCATCGGCTCCCGGGCTACCGATGGGCATGCTCATCCAACAGCTTCGCGATCCGCTCCGGCGCGGCGAACATGGTCGCGTGCGGGCCCGGGACCGTCGCGAACCAGCCGTGCCGGAAGTCGTCGGCAAGCTCCCGACCCCAGTCCAGGGGCACCAGCGGATCGTCCTCACCGCAGATGACCAGCGTCTTCGCCTCGACCCGAGCCGCAGTCTCCTCGACCCGCGCGCCGAACAGGTGCGGAGTCTGTTCGATCATGTACGGCACCCCGGCCCGGAACAGGTAGTCGTAAACCGCCATCAGGCCCACCTGTGGCGGCTCCTTCACCACATCCTGGAGGAACAGCCTCAGCAGCTTCGGCAGCTTGCGCGCGGACGGCACGATCACCGGCGCGATCAGCGCGATGTGGTCGACCTGTTCCGGGTGGGCGGCGGCCAGTTCCACCACCACCTGCGAGCCCATCGAATGGCCCACGACCACCGGATGGTCAAGTTCGCGATCGGTCAGGAAGTCGCCCAGCACCTGCGCATGCCCGGCGATGCTGAGGTCGACGCCCGGACGCGGCGAGCGCCCATAGCCCGGCAGATCGATCAGGTAGACGTCCCCGTGTTGCGCCAACTCCACCGCGGTCGGTCCGTACGACCGCGCCGATACCCCGATGCCATGCACGAGCACGAAGTCCGGCCCGCTCCGCTCACCTAGCCGTGCGAATCGGTAGACCACCATGGACGCGTCCCCGCGCCCGTAGCGGCTGGTGAAGTACTCCACCTTGCCCACGTGGCGACGTTTGTAGGTCACCTCGTCGCGGGCGGTGTGGCGGGACCTCATGTTTGGAGCCTAGCGAAGAGTCTGTGATGAAGGTCCGGACAAAATGCCCTGCCGATGCCCGAATCCCGGCTCTCGGGGTTCACTGGGCCGTCGACAGGGCGTTTTGTCCGCTGAATCAGCTCAGCACCAGGCCGGAGCCGTCCTCGTTCAGCTCAAAGCGGACGGTCTGGCCGTCGCTCACCTCACCGGAGAGCACCCGGCGCGCCAACGCGTCCTCGATCGTGGTCTGCACCAGCCGCTTGAGCGGGCGCGCGCCGTAGACCGGGTCGAAACCGGTGAGCGCCAGCCACTCCTTGCCGGCATCGGAGACCTCAATCTCGATTCGGCGATCGGATAGCCGCTGGTTGAGCCGACGCAGCTGGATGTCGACGATCCGCGACAGTTCCTCGATGCCGAGCGCGTCGAAGATGACGATCTCGTCCAGCCGGTTCAGGAACTCGGGCTTGAACGCCTGCCGCACCACGTTCATCACGGCTTCCTGCTTGGTGTCCGCGTGCAGCTTCGGGTCGGCCATGAACTGCGAACCGAGGTTCGAGGTCATGATCAGGATCACATTGCGGAAGTCCACCGTCCGGCCCTGGCCGTCGGTCAGGCGGCCGTCGTCGAGCACCTGCAGCAGGATGTTGAACACTTCGGGATGCGCCTTCTCCACCTCGTCAAGTAGTACAACGGAGTACGGACGCCGTCGCACCGCCTCGGTGAGCTGCCCGCCCTCCTCGTAGCCGATGTAGCCGGGAGGGGCGCCCACCAGCCGCGAGACGGTGTGCTTCTCGCCGTACTCGCTCATGTCGATGCGAACCATCGCGTGCTCGTCGTCGAAGAGGAACTCGGCCAACGACTTGGCCAACTCGGTCTTGCCGACACCGGTCGGGCCGAGGAACAGGAACGATCCGGTCGGCCGGTTCGGGTCGGAGATGCCGGCCCGCGAGCGGCGCACCGCGTCCGCCACCGCGGTGACGGCCTTGCGCTGGCCGATCAGACGCTCGCCCAGGCGATCCTCCATCGAGAGCAGCTTCTCACTCTCGCCCTGCAGCATCTTGCCGACCGGGACCCCCGTCCACGCGGAAACCACTTCGGCGATGTCGGTCGCGGACACCTCTTCGCTGACCATCTGCTTGGTCTGCTGCTCGGCTTCGGTGGCCGACTCCAGTTCGGCCTCAAGCGCCGGGATGCGTCCGTACAGGATCTCAGAAGCCTTCGTCAGATCGCCCTCGCGCTGGGCACGCTCGGCCTCGATCCGCAGCTTGTCGATGCTCTCCTTGACCTCGCCGACCCGATTCAGCCCCGACTTCTCGGCCTCCCACCTGGCCTCCAACCCGCGGAGTTCCTCCTTGGCGTCCGCCAGCGCGGCGGTCAGCCGGGCGTAGCGGTCCTTGGAACCGGGGTCGTCCTCCTTCTCCAGCGCGAAGGCCTGCATGGTCATCCGATCGATGTCGCGGCGCAGCTGATCGATCTCTTCCGGCGAGGAGTCGATCTCCATCCGCAGCCGGGACGCAGCCTCATCGATCAGGTCGATGGCCTTGTCCGGCAGCTGTCGGCTGGTGATGTAGCGGCCCGATAGCGTCGCCGCGGCGACCAGCGCCGAATCGGTGATCCGCACCTTGTGGTGCGCTTCGTAGCGCTGCCGCAGCCCGCGCAGGATCGCGATCGTGTCCTCGATGGACGGTTCACCGACGAAGACCTGCTGGAAACGACGCTCCAGCGCGGGGTCCTTCTCGATGCGTTCGCGGTACTCGTCGAGGGTGGTCGCGCCGATCATCCGCAGTTCGCCGCGGGCCAGCATCGGCTTGAGCATGTTGCCAGCGTCCATGGACGAATCGCCAGTCGCGCCCGCGCCGACCACGGTGTGCAGTTCGTCGATGAAGGTGATCACCTGGCCCTCGGCATCGCGGATCTCGTTCAGGACGGCCTTCAGCCGCTCCTCGAACTCGCCGCGGTACTTCGCCCCGGCGACCATCGACGCCAGGTCGAGCGACACCACCCGCCGGCCCTTCAGCGAATCCGGAACGTCGCCGGCCACCACCCGCTGGGCGAGGCCTTCGACGACGGCGGTCTTGCCGACGCCGGGCTCGCCGATCAGCACCGGATTGTTCTTGGTGCGCCGGGCCAGCACCTGGACGACCCGGCGGATCTCGGAATCGCGCCCGATCACCGGGTCGAGCTTGCCCTCGCGGGCGCGTTCGGTGAGGTCGACCGAATACTTGTCCAGCGCGGACTCGCCGCCCTCGGACTCAGCGGACGTGACCCGCTTCGAGCCCCGGGCGTCGTTGAACGCCTTGGCGAGCTTGTCGGTGGTCGCGCCAAGGTCGTTGAGGATCTTCTTCGCGTCCGTCTGGACGGCCGACAGCGCCAGCAAAAGGTGCTCGGTGGCCACGAACTGATCGCCAAGTTGCTGGGCCCGGGTCTCGGCGTCCGCCAGCACGCGGGCCAGACCGCCGGACATTGCCGGCTGGCTGACCGACGAACCCTGCGCGGACGGAAGCTTGGTGATCGCGCCGCGAGCGGCTGCGTCCACCACGGTCGGATCGACGCCGATCGAGGCCAGCAGCGGCGCGACCGCGTTCTCTGGCACCAGCAGCAGCGCGTGCAGCAGATGGACTGGTTCAGCGTTCGGGTTGCCGTTGGTAAGGGCGGTGCGCACGGCGGCCGAGACCGCGTCCCGGCTGCGCGCAGTGAGCTTTTCGGTGTCCATGTGGGCTAGTTCTCCTTGAGCAAAGCAAAGTTGAGTTCACCAGACTCAACTAGCTTAGGCGCAATCATATTCCGTCGCCGCCGTTCGCGCAGGACGCCGTCCGACGTTCCAGCCGGCGATCCGGACACAAGCCGGGGAACATTCGCTGGCTTTGGTCAGTTTCGCTGGCTTGAGTGGGGGGACGGGGCCGTCGAGACGGCGGAATTCGGTCAGGCGACCGTCAACGCGGACGCGTCCGCCGCGCCCACCGGCACGTCGAGCCGCACCGAAGCCCGTCCGGCCAGCAGGCTGACCGAGCCGAAGAGTGCCGCTGCAGTCACCGCGTACGCCGTCACGAGCACCAGGTCGTCGTAGCCGCCGAGCAATACCGGCACGAGCATCAACTCAAGCACGAGCAGGACGCCGCTCGCCAGCGCCGGCAATCGCAACCGCGGGGTGCGCACTCCGTCCGCGACCAGCAGGACGATCAGCACCGCCGCGACCAGCGCCAGGACGATCCGCAGCCACTGCAGTACCGGCCAGTGGTCGGTTTCGAAGACTCCCAACGGCCAGCTGATGCAGCGGGTGAACGCATTGTCGCCGGCCACGGCAAGCGCCGAAAGGTGCATGACCGCGAGCGTGCCGACCGCTGCCCAGGCGAGCCGGGCGGTGCGTCCGGGCGTCCAAGCCGCACCTGGACGCATCAGCAGGGCCGCGACGATCAGCGCGACGGTCGCGATCAGTGCGCTGGCCAGATCAACGACCCCGAGCCACCAGGGAATGCCGATCCGGACGATCAGCATGCCGAAGACGCCGGCCGAGATCGTCCCGGCGAGACCGATCCAGGCCAGCCAGCGCGGCCGCGGGTCGGCCACCTTGCGGGCCAGGATCGCGGCGATCAGCACCACCGGGCCGGTCAGCGCAGCGATCACCCGATGGAGGAATTCGATCATCGGGTTGAGCTGCGCCTGGGGCGCGAACTGGTCGGGATAGCATCCGGGCCAGTTGGGACAGGCCGCGCCCGACTCGGTCGCGCAGACCACCGTCCCCATCACCAAGGACGCGAAGGCGAACGCAGCCGCGACGATGAACCAGACCCTCGTGGATCTCATGGCAAGACCTGCTTGCGTCCCCATGGGCCGAGGGCGGTCGCCGCCGAACCGGCCAGGAGCAAGACCCCGACCACGATGCCGATGTTGTCGACGAACTGCATCCAGGGCGCGTAGCTGAGTTCGACATCGTCCCCGCGCGGCAGCCACATGAACGGCGAAACCACAACCCAGAGCACATACGCCAGTCCTGGCCAGCGCAGGTAGCCCGGCAGTTCGCGGGCCTGCCAGAGGACCAGCCCAAGCGGCACCACCCACACGTAGTGGTGCGACCACGAGATCGGGGACGCGAGCAGGCTGGTCAGGCCCGCAAGGCAGATCGCCAGCGCCACCTGCCCGCGGCGATGCATCAGCACAGCGGCCCACACCCCGAGGAACACCACCAGGACGCTGAGCAGCAGCCCCACCCGTCCGGGCTCGCCGGTGAGCCGGTTCCACATACCGAGGACGGACTGGTTCGTGGCGTACGGGATTCCGGAGTTGAGCCCCGAATCGCCGGACGCGAGCTTGGCCCAGTAGGCAAAGGACGCCTGCGGCAACAGCACGAACCCGAGCGCCGTCGCGGCAAGGAAGGACGCGAACGCGACCAGACCCGGCTTTCGACGTCCGGCGAAGAAGTTGTAGGCGGCCACCACCGCGGGAGTGAGCTTCACCGCGGTGGCGACCCCGACCAGCCAGCCCTCGGGCAGGATCCGGCGCTTGAACACCCGCGGCCCGGGCATCGAGTCGAGCACGGCCGCGGCCACCAGGAAGATGCCGAGCTGGCCGAAGCCGAGGGTCTCCCGAACCGGATGGACGAAGAGA
>JAKOQD010000018.1 GCA_029778515.1 Actinomycetes bacterium | reverse complement strand
TGCGGTGGAGGGGTTCGGTCACTGGGAGAAGTTACCTCGCGCGCAATCGGTCGGCGCGATGTGTTCGGTTGATCGAGCTGGTCGAGACCCCGATGACCTCCGCCCACGAGCCTTGGGATGGTCGAGCATGTCGAGATCACACCGCTTCGACACCCCTGGCGATTGTCAGAGGCAGCACTGATAGTTGTCCCATGCTGCTGGTTCAGGTGGTGCAGACGTCGGCACGGGTGGCCGCGACGAGTTCGCGGACGGCCAAGGTAGCCGCGCTCGCGGAGAGCCTGGCAGCGGCTTCCGCTGACGAACTGGAGATCGTGGCGCACTACTTGTCGGGCTCGCTGCGTCAGCGGCGGACAGGGGTGGGCTGGCGGTCCCTGCTGTCGCGTCCAGAGGCTGCGGATGCGCCGACGCTGACGTTGACGGAGGTGGACGCGGCGTTCGGCGAGTTGGCTGGGTTGGGCGGAGCGGGTTCACAGGGGGCACGACAGGCTTCGCTGGCTCAGCTGTTCGGGCGGGCGACGCCGGCTGAACAGGCCTTCCTGAGCGGGCTGATCACCGGGGAGACGCGCCAGGGGGCGTTGGTCGGATTGCTGCTGCCGGCGATCGCGTCCGCGTTCGAGGTGCCGGTGGAGACGGTGCGGCGGGCGGCGATGTTCGCAGGTTCGATCCCGGTAGTGGCGGTGACCGCACAGGCAGCCGGCGAGGCGGGATTGGCGGAGATCACGCTGCAGGTGGGACGTCCGGTGCTGCCGATGCTGGCGTCCAGTGCAGGGTCGATCGAGGAGGCGCTGGGACGGTTCGGGGCGGGGACGCCGGTGGCCGTGGAGGCGAAGCTGGACGGGATTCGCATCCAGGTGCATCGGGAGGGTGATGCCGTCGGCGTCTACAGCCGCAGCCTGGACGACATCACTGCGCGGCTGCCCGCGGTGGTGGTCGCGGTGGCTCGGCTGCCTGCGTCGCGATTGGTGCTGGACGGGGAGGCGCTGGCGTTGCGTCCGGACGGGCGTCCGATGCTGTTCCAGGACACGGCATCAGCGCAGGCGGAGTTGGTGCCATTCTTCTTCGACCTGCTGCATGTGGACGAGGTCGATCTGGTCGACCTGCCAATGTCGGTACGACAAGCGCATTTGGCGGCATTGCTGCCTGCGGAGCTGCAAGTCGCGCGTTTGGTGACGACCGATCCGGGCACTGCTGAGGACTTCTCGCGCCAGGTGCTGGCGGCCGGACACGAAGGGGTGGTGATCAAAGCGCTGGACGCCGGCTACCAAGCCGGACGGCGCGGCGCGGCCTGGGTGAAGGTGAAACCGGTGCACACGCTCGACCTGGTGGTGCTGGCGGTCGAGTGGGGCAGCGGACGGCGGCGCGGACTGCTGTCGAACATCCATCTCGGGGCGCGCGATCCCGCGTCCGCGGGGTTCGTGATGTTGGGCAAGACGTTCAAGGGCATGACGGACGAGATGCTGGCGTGGCAGACGGAGCGCTTCCTGGCGCTTGAGACCCATCGCGAGGGCCACGTGGTGTTCGTGCGTCCCGAGCAGGTGGTCGAGGTCGCCTTCGATGGGGTGCAGCGTTCGACCCGCTACCCCGGAGGCATGGCTCTCCGCTTCGCAAGGGTGGTGCGTTACCGGGACGATAAGGCTGCCGACGATGCCGACACGGTGGACGTCATTCGGGACTTGGCAACACGCGAACCGCGCTGACTCGCAGACCCGACTGGTTCACCTTTCGATGGTCCTAGCCCATGGCTCAACCTGTCGATGATCGAGCCTGTAGAGATTACCCGCGACGTAACACCTTGTCTGAGCGCCGCAGTACAGTTGGGCGCGATCGAGAAGCGCGGCCCCAAACCCTCCGGCTGGCCGCCTGGCAACCGCGTCCCGCACACGGTGCCCCCGGAGGAAGATCAGCCCCGGCAGGAGCTGTCGGGGAAGCTGCGACCTCGGAGATGTTCATGACCGATTCCTGCGACCGCTTTGGACCCGGGCACAACGTGCACTGGATCCAGCGTGGACTTGCCTCACGGCACCTGTACGACGAGCCACCGCTTCGCGCCACTTTCATGTGGCGCGATGGCTGCGAAGTGGACGTCTGGCTGGAGGACCACCTCGAGCGGTGGCGTTTTCACGACGGCAGGCAGATCACCAGGCTCGTTGAGGCGTGGAAGCTGGACACAGTCGCGTACCTGCTGCCCCACGGACTGTTGACTCTGGTCGGTGTCGGCTGCGTCTACCCCTGTCGTGACGAAAGCCAGTGGCGAGCGTGCACCTCTCGCCAGACCTGATTGTGGGACGGATCTCGCCCGCGATGTCCCAGGATGGGTGGGCAAGGTCCGAGCCCGACACCCGACCATCTGATCCGTAGTCAGACGCGCCGACCCGCCCGATCCGAGAACTCGTCGAAGACGGCGAGCGCCTCGCGCGCGATCCATACGCGATTACGTTTTCGATCGCTGGTCTCGACCAGAAGACCCGCAGCGGTGGCTTGGTCGATGGCCCGGCGGGCGGCGGTGGCTGAAACCCCCAAACGTTCGACGACAAAGGTCACGTTGACCGCGGGCTGCCCAACCAGGATTGAGGCGAGACGCCGACCCGCTGAACCAGTTCGCGAGGGCAGTCTCTTCAGCCACCCGTCGCGGACGTCGGCCAACTGGTCCACCAACCAGCGTCCGAGCCCGGCGGCGCGAATCGACGCTGCAGCGAGCTGGCTCACAATCGGTTCGATGTCACCTTGCCGGTAGGCCGTCAGCGCCTTGAAGTAGGCGTTGGTGTCGGCAAGCAGTCCGGCCGATACCGGGATCGTGACCCGGCGAACCAACTGCTTGTTGCGCAGGTGCGCATGCAGCAGCGCCCGCCCGGTTCGTCCGTTGCCGTCGACGAAGGGGTGGATGGTCTCGAACTGGGCGTGGGCGATCGCTGCATGCACAAGAACCGGCAGATCGTTGCGGGCCAGGAACTGCACCAAATCGGCGATCGCCGCTGGCACTCGGTCATGGTGCGGCGGCACGAATGCAGCACCCGCAGGACTAACGCCGGAGGCGCCGATCCAGACCTGCTGTTCGCGCCAGCGGCCAGCCTGGTCGGGGCGGTCTCGCAGCAACACCTTGTGCATGGAGAGAATCGCTTCGGCATCCAAGCGTTCGGACAGCCGGACGGCGGCGTCCATAGCCGCGACGTTCTGCGCAACCAACTTCGCATTGTGGCTCGCAGTCGCACCAAGTTCGGCCAGAGCCAACTGGCGCGCACCCACGGTGAGGTTTTCGATCTGGCTGGACGCCGCCGATTCAGAGCGCAACAACACCGACCGCATCGGAGCGATATCGTCCTCGCCGAAGACCGAGCTGACGTAGGTATCAAGCCGGACGATCGCCGCCGCAGCATCCTCGGCATCGGCAGCCACTGCCCCATTCACTGCGAAATCAAGGGGCGCGATGTCGACGGGCACGGCAGCTTGGTAGGTGCTGGGCATCGCGGCCTGCTGGCGGCGAGAAAGCAACGAGACGTCGTGGCCGGGCATCCACGGATGGGGCTCCCAGCCCACAGGGCCGAATCGCTTTGCGGCCTCTGCGTAGCCGCTTACTTCATGCGCCACGATGGCAGCTTACGACACTTTACGGAAACAAAGTGTCGTAACGGTTCGGGATCCGATCGTTTACCCGCGGAACCACAGAAGGCCCGGACTAGCCGGGCCCTTGAATCTGCGCGCTCGGAGGGACTCGAACCCCCAACCTTCTGATCCGTAGTCAGATGCTCTATCCATTGAGCCACGAGCGCTGGAAAGCGTTGTCCACCTTACTCGACGCTGCTGCAAAGCGTCCAACTGGGTGGTCAACGCACCCTGGGCATCCGAGACCAAGTGCGGCTTCGTCAGGCTCCGCCAGCGTTGGAGGAAGGGCTTCGTCAAGCTCAGCCGGCACGAGGTCTTGGCGGGCTCGACCACCCTCGGCGGGAACGCCCCAACTAGGCTGTGAGAAGCCAAAACGATGCAGCGGATCGCGGAATCGATGCAGCATGAGACAAGCCGCAGACACCCCCACAATCTCAATCAGCAGGTGGTGATAATGAAACTGGATTAGTCGAACCTCACACCGGGAGACCCCCATTGAGGCACGATTGAACCTACCGAGCACGCAATGCAGCGAACGCGGAGGAGACCCATGCCCGTGGATACCAGCACAATCACCACCAACGTCCCCGAGAACGCGCCCGAGGCGCTCGTCACCTGGGTCAACGGTGTTGCTGACCTCACTCAACCGGACGCCGTGTACTGGTGCGACGGCTCGGTCGACGAGCGCGATCGCCTGTACGCCGAAATGGTCGCCGCCGGCACCTTCACCAAACTCAACCAGGAACTCCGTCCGGGCTGCTATCTAGCGCGCTCCACCCCGTCCGACGTCGCCCGGGTCGAGTCCCGCACCTTCATCTGCTCCGAGCGCGAAGAAGACGCCGGCCCCACCAACAACTGGGCCGACCCCGTCGAGATGAAGCAGATCCTCGCCACGAAGTTCGCCGGCTCCATGCGCGGCCGCACCATGTACGTCATCCCGTTCTCCATGGGACCCCTCGGCGGAGACATCAGCAAGCTCGGCATCGAGGTGACCGATTCCCCCTACGTCGTCGTCAACATGCGCATCATGACCCGCATCGGCACCCCGGCCCTCGACCACATCGCCGCCGGTGAGCCCTGGGTTCCCGCCGTCCACTCGGTCGGCTACCCGCTGGTCGACGCGGACGGCAACCCGCGCGACGACGTCGCCTGGCCCTGCAACGACGACAAATACATCACCCACTTCCCCGAGACCCACGAGATCTGGTCCTACGGCTCCGGCTACGGCGGCAACGCCCTCCTCGGCAAGAAGTGCTACGCCCTGCGCATCGCCTCCGTCCTCGCCCGCGAGCAGGGCTGGCTCGCCGAGCACATGCTCATCCTCAAGATCACCGGCCCGGACGGACGCGAGTACCACCTCACCGCAGCCTTCCCGTCCGCCTGCGGCAAGACCAACCTGGCGATGCTGCGTCCGACCATTCCCGGCTGGAAGGTCGAGACCGTCGGCGACGACATCGCCTGGATGCGCCCCGGCAAGGATGGACGCCTCTACGCCATCAATCCTGAGGCCGGCTTCTTCGGCGTCGCCCCCGGCACCTCACTCGACACCAACCCGACCTGCCTCAACGCCCTCGACCACGACGTGATCTTCACCAACGTCGCGCTCACCGACGACGGCGACATCTGGTGGGAGGGACTCACCAAGCAGCCTCCGGCCCACCTCATCGACTGGCAGGGCAACGACTGGACGCCCGACTCCGGCCGTCCCGCCGCCCACCCCAACAGCCGCTTCACCGTCCACGCCTCCCAGGCCGAGTCCATCTCGCCTGATTGGGAGGACCCCGCTGGCGTGCCGATCGACGTCATCCTCTTCGGCGGACGGCGCGCCACCAACGTCCCGCTGATCAGCGAGTCCTACGACTGGAACCACGGCGTCTTCGTCGGCGCCACCGTCTCATCCGAGCAGACGGCCGCCGCCGAAGGCGCCGTCGGCTCGCTGCGTCGCGACCCCTTCGCCATGCTTCCCTTCTGCGGCTATAACATGGCCGATTACTGGGCGCACTGGCTCGAGATCGGCGAGGTCCTCGGCGACAAGGCCCCGCGGATCTTCCAGGTCAACTGGTTCCGCAAGGACGCCGACGGCAAGTGGCTGTGGCCCGGCTTCGGCGACAACTCCCGTCCGATCGAATGGGCGTTGCGACGCGTGAACGGCGAGGTCGGGGCAGTGGACGCGATCAGCGGACGCATCCCCGCGCCCGGTGACCTGAACGTCTCCGGTCTGGACATCACGGACGCCGAACTGACCGCCCTGTTCGAGCTCGACCCGGACGCCTGGGCCAAGGAAGCCGACCTCACCGAGGAGTACTTCGCCCAGTTCGGCGACAAGCTCCCCGCCGAGCTGACCAGCCAGTTGGCCGGCCTACGCGAGCGGATCGCCGCGGCTAAGTAGTTGACCACCAGACGGTGGCCCGGGCTTGGTGCCCGGGCCATCTTTGGTTCGCTTGTGGCTGAGAGATCCCGGCCAACGCCCGGATGACGTAATGGGGTGGGACGCCGGGATGACGTAATGGGGTGGGACGCCGGGATGACCAACCCTCACGTCATCCGGGCGTTGGCCGGGATCTCGTTTCTGCCCACGTCATCCGGGCGTTGGCCGGGATCTCTCAGCGGGCCGGCGACGAACTCAGCCGAGCGTCCGCACCGAGCCGCGCTCGCGCACGGGCATCGGGATCAGCGTCTGCGCGGGAGCGTCACCGTCGAGCACCAGCCGCATCGCCGTCTGGCCCATCTCCAGGTAGGGGATGTGCATCGTGGTCAGCCCGGGCCGCAGATACGAAGCCAAGTATTCATCATCGAAGGAGATGACCGAGATGTCGTCGGGCACCCGCAGCCCGCGCTCCTGCACCGCCTGGTAGACGCCGAACGCTACCCGGTCGTTGGCAGCCACCATCGCGGTCACCGACACCTTGCCCAGGATCTCGTGGGCGCCGCGGTAGCCGAGCTCGGGCTCCCAGTCCTTGCCAGCGGTAACTTCGTGGAGGAACTCGATGCCATCCTCGGCCAGCGCGGCGTCCATTCCGGCGTATCGCTGGGCGACGGTCGCCGAGTTGGCCGCCGCCATCAGCACCTGCGATCGTCCGATCAGCGCCAGCCGGCGATGCCCGCGATCGGTCAAGTAGCGAACCGCGTCATAGCCAGCTTGGAATTCATCGGGCAGGACGCACGGGTGGCCGAGCGTGCTGGTCGCGTTCGCCATCACCACCGGCACTTCGACCGAAAGCTTCGGCACCTGGATCTGCTTGGCCGCCTGCAACCCGAACACGATGCCGTCAGTCTGCCGGTCGAGCATCGCGTCCAGTGCCTCGGCCATCCGCGAGATCTTGCGTCCCGATTCTGAGATCAGGACGGTGTGCTCGCGCTTCTCCGCTTCTTCCAGCAGCCCCCGGATGAGCGCGGACGCGTAGCGCGTGATCGTCACCTCGTCGGAGATGAAGCCCACCGTCCGCGTCTTCCCTAGTCGCAGCCCGCGCGCTGCCGGGTTCGGACGGTAGTTGAGCCGGGCGGCGGCGGCCCGGACGCGCTCCGCCGCCTCTTCGGACAGCCGGGTGTTGGGGCGGTTGTTCAGCACCATGCTGACCGTGGTCGGGGACAATCCGGCAAGCCGGGCCACATCGGCCAGGGTGGCTCGCTTAGCCATCAGCACCTCCGCCGGTCTTCTGGTGAGGAAACTTTACCGTGGGGCCGCATCCGATTACACCGAGGGTGGTCTCGGCTGCCTGGATCGGACGCAGTGCGTCAGCGGACGGGTTCCACCGCGGGCCAGCGTCCGCGCAGGTAGGAATCCGGGTACCGCGCCATGTGGTCGGCGTCCAGCTCGGCGGCGGCCCGCAGCGGCCAGGACGGCTCGCGGAGCGCCACCCGTCCGAGCGAGATCACGTCGGCGAGACCATCGTCGAGGATCGCCTGCGCCTGCGCCGGCTCGGTGATCCACCCCACCGCGCTCACCGGCAGCCCCGCTCCGCGGACGGCCGCCGCGAGCGGCACCTGATACCCGGGCAGCGCGTTGATCTTCGCCAGCACGTTCCCGCCGCTGGACACGTCCACCAGGTCGACCCCGTGGTCGGCCAGCATCCGGGCTACCTCGGTGGCCTCCTCGACAGTGAACCCGCCCTCGACCCATTCGGTCGCCGAGATCCGCACCAACAGCGGCTTACCGGCAGGCCAGACCGCGCGGATCGCGTCCGCGACCTCCAGCAGCAGCCGCGAACGACCGGCAAGATCGCCGCCGTATTCGTCGGTCCGATGATTCGACAGCGGCGAAAGGAACTGGAAGATCAGGTAGCCGTGCGCAGCATGGATCTCGACCGCGTCGAAGCCCGCCGCGTCCGCGCGCTGAGCCGCAGCTGCGAAGTCGGCCACCACCTTCCGTAGATCGGAACCGGTCGCCTCGCGCGGCGTGGCCAGCCCGGGGAACGGAATCGCGGAGGGCCCGATGGTCTCCCAGCCGCCTTCCTCGACCGGCACCGAGCCGGACTTGCCTGGCTCGAACTCGCGGTACACGGACGCCTTGCGGCCGGCATGCTGCAACTGGATCGCCATCTTGGCGCCTTGGGAATGCCCGAACTCGACGATGCGGCGCCAAGCATTGGTCTGCTCCTCGTTCCACAAGCCGCAGCAGTAGGGCGTGATCCGGCCCTCAGGCGAGACGCCGGTGGCCTCGGCGATGATCAGCCCGAACCCCCCGGCCGCCCGGGCGCCGTAGTGCACGACATGCCAGTCGTTGGGCACCCCATCGACGGCCTGGTACTGGCACATCGGCGCCAGGAAGATGCGGTTCGGGATGGTCACATCGCGCAGTTGCAGCGCATTGAACAGGGACGACATGGCCTCAGCCTATGGCTGTCGGACGGGCGTCCCTGCTCGGGTTAAGACCGAGCAGCGCCGGTGCTGGTCGCAACTCAGCCCAGAGCGGCCAGTTCGGCGGCGGTGATGCTGAGTTCGTCGGCGGCGATCGCCGGGTCTTCGGCGGACGACTCGACGCCCGCCTGCGGGTTGCGCGCAGGATCGGTCTCATCGGACCCGATCGGACGCTACCCGTCGTATCGCCAGTCGCCAATCCGGAGTGGGGAATTCCGG
>JAKOQD010000017.1 GCA_029778515.1 Actinomycetes bacterium | reverse complement strand
GTGCGGATCTGCTGCAACTGGCGGAACGTCGGGCTCACGATCGCGGGGTCCAGTAGGCGGATGTTGTCCAGCGTCCCCTTGTCGGCCTGCAGTGATTCCGCGTCGGGCTGCCCGACCGCCGAGTACTCCGAGCTCTGCACGTTGGACAGGTTGTAGGCCTTGCGCGTCGCGTCGATGTTGCGGCTGATGTAGGCGGCTTCCTTGCCCGGTTCGTTCGGCCGGACCTGGAATTGCTGGACGATCGCCGGGTAGATGCCACCGATCACCAGCGCCGACACGGCCAACAGGCCGAGCCCGACCAATGGGAGGGTCCACGTGCGCCGGAAGATGTTGAGGAAGAACAGCAGCGCGCAGACCAGCGCGATGAACGTGAGGATCGTCTTGGCCGGCAGCACGGCTTCCACATCGCGGTACTTCAGACCCGTGAACCCCTCGACGAAGTCCTCGCTCTTCAGCGACAACGCGAAGCGGTCCAGCCAGTAGGCAACGGCTTTCAGTAGGCAGATCAGACCCAGGATCAACGAGATCTGCACCTGCGCGGCCTCGCTGGCCTGCAAACCGTTCTGCAACCGCACTCCGCCGTAGAGGTAGTGCACGGCGATGACCAGGAACAGCGTGAGGAACAGCGCCATGAAGCCGAAGCCGGTGAGGTAGCGCAGGAACGGGAGCTTGAAGACGAAGAAGCCGACGTCCATTCCGAACTGCGGGTCCGTGGTGCCAAAACTGCCGCCGTTGCGGAACAGCATCCAGCGACTCCACTCGGAGGTGGCCGACAATCCCGCCAGCGTGCCCAGGAAACCCGCGATGCCGATGACCAGCCACTTCTTGATCGGCTCGATGCTTTGCCGGTATCCCTCCATCGCCGCGGAAAGTCGCGGGTCGTAGTCCGGCCGCGTGCGGTGGGCGATGAACATGCCCAGACCCACGATGAGTGCCATCACCAGCCCGAACACGACGAACAGCAATGTGCGGGTGCTCACGATCGTCGTGAACACTTCCGCGAACTTCACCGAACGGAACCACAGCAGGTCCGTGTAGATCGACGTGAAAATCAGGAACACCACCAGCAGAGCAGCCAGCACTGCGATGGTCATGGCAAGTACCCGGCCGCGGGGCCCCCGGTTCGGCGCCTGCTTCGTGGCGGTGTCGAACGTCACGCACCCAACCCTACGAGACTATGAAGGCATGCACCCGACGCCGGACCTCGAAACCATCGTCCGCGACCTCGACCGGCATGTGGCCGTTGACGGCTGGGAGCAACCGCCGCGGCTGTTCGCGCTGGTCACCGAGGACGGGCCGATGTCGGTGGTCGAGCAGCCCTGGCAGAGCAATGGCGCGGACCTGCTGGCCGACCTGGCCGCGATCGAGTGGCCCGACGAGGTGGTCGGGGCGGCTGTGAGCGTCCAGCGCGTACTGGAGAACGAAGCCGATGTGCGGGTCACGGTGGGCGCTCTGCGTGATCAGACTGTGGCCACGGCGCTGCGCTACCGAGCGCACGACACCGATGACTCGGTGGCGGTGTCGTCCGGCGTAGTGCCGCGGCTGGAACGGGCCCTGTGGGACACACTGCAATAGGCGTCCCGGCGTTCGAAACCTGGCCGGAGCGCCGGCAGGCGGCCAGGTTTCGACGCGACTCGCCGTTGCCGTGTGCTGCCACCCGGCGCGGCGCGGTCATAACGTGGCGGCAACGACTCAGCCCCGCCAGGTTTTGAACGCGGGCGTCACGCCACCGGACAGGCAGGCGGCTCGATCCGCCCCTCCAGCACGTCGACGGCTTCCCCAAGGCTGCTTACGGCGGCGACAGTGAGCCCGTCCGGAGTGGCGCCTGCAATCTCGCCGCAATTGGACTCCGGGGCCAGGAACAGCACTGCACCGTTGGCCCGGGCCGCGGCCATCTTCTGCGCGATACCGCCGATCGGCCCGACAGTCCCGTCGTAGTCCATCGTCCCGGTTCCGGCCACCAGCCGGCCGTCGAGCAGGTTGCCGGGCGTGAGCTTGTCGACGATGCCCAGCGAGAACACCAGCCCCGCGCTCGGGCCGCCGACGTCGTCGAAGTGGAAGTCCACCTTCACCGGTGAATCGGCCAGCACCCCGAGGCTCAGCCCGAGGTAACCCTGTGAGGCATCCACCGGGTTGGCTGCAGTGGTCACTGTCACCGACTTGTCCTGGCCATCGCGGCGCAGGTCGAGTGTGACCTGGGCGCCGGGGCCGGCCTTCTTCACGATCCGCGCGATCTCCTTGGGTTCGGTGACGGTCTGGCCGTTCACGGCCATGACGACGTCGCCGTGCTGCAGCTCGCCTTCGGCCGGTGAGTCCGGCAGCACCTGCTGCACCCACGGCCGGGTCGCGACCGGCTCGCCCACCTCGCGCAGCGCCGCGATCCGGGCCTTCTCCTGAGAGTCGGTGAACTGGTCGGCGCCGACTTGTTCGGCCTGATCGGCGGTGGTCTGCGGGGCGTACAGCAGATCGGTGGGCACGACAGCCACATTCGGATCCAGCCACCCGGTGAATGCCTCCAGCAGGGTCAGCCCGCCGTACGGCCCGCCTCGTTCGCTCACGGTGGTCATGTCCAACTGCCCGGTGGTCGAGTAGGTCTTGGCCCCCTCCACGGTGATCAGCGATTGCCCGTCGACGTCACCGAGGACGTTGAAGACCGGACCCGGTGCCAGCCGCACGTACGGCACAGAGATGACCTGAAGAAGGCCCAATGTGACCAGCCAGCAGCCCAGCGCGATGACCAGCACCCGTTTGCGCGGGGTGTCGACCAGGCGGCTCACCGGCCGAGCACCCGCTGCATCCTGCGCAGGTCGTCCTCCCGCAGAGTCCGCCGTCGCGGCCGCAGCCGCCACCAGGCGATGGCCACGACCGCAACGGCGGGCAGCCACCACAGAAGAGCCATGCGTGTCAGCGTACGTGTTCCCCTTTGGGCGAAACGTGTGCACACGGCACGCCACGCGCCCCGGCGTAGCCTAGAAGTCCAGTGCGAGAACAGGTGGATTGATGAGCGGCGACCTTCCCTTCGGCTTCTCCCCCGAGCCGGGCGACCCGAACAACCCAGGCGGCGGCTTCGACATGTCGCAGTTCGGGGCGATGCTGCAGCAACTCGGCGCTATGTTGCAGAGCGGGCAGAACCAGGTCAGCGGCCCTGTCGACTGGGAGCTGGCGAAGAACCTCGCCCGGCAGACGGTGAGTCAGAAGGGTGACCCGAGCGTCAACGAGAACGACGTGCGCCGGATCGCCGAGGCCTTCGACCTGGCCCAACTGTGGCTGGACCCTGCCACTGTTTTCCCGTCTGGCGGCGGCGTGCCGGCAGCCTGGAGCCGCAGTGAGTGGATCGAGTACACCTGGCCGGCGTGGCAGCAGATCATCGAACCCATCGCCGATGGCGTGCAGCAGACGCTGACGTCGATGCCCGACCTGGGTCAGGTCAACCTGGCCGATCTCGGCATTCCGGGACTTCCGGAGAACCTGCCCGAGGGGATGCCCGACATCTCCTCGATCGCCGGACCGCTGATGAACATGGCCAAGCGCATGGGCGCCGCGATGTTCGGGGCGCAAGTGGGCAACGGCGTGGGGACTCTAGCCGACGAGGTGCTCGGGGCCAGCGACGTCACTATCCCGCTGACCTCCGACGGCCGGCCCGCACTGGTGAGCGAGAACGTGAAGGCCTTCGGCGCCGACCTCGATGTCGAACTGGCCGACCTGTACCTCTACCTGGCGTTACGGGAAGCCGCCCATCAGCGGCTCTACGCCCATGTGCCGTGGTTACGGACCGCGGTGGAGACGGCTGTGCGGGTCTACGCGTCGGGGATCTCGGTGGACACCAGCAAGATCCAGGATGCACTACAGGGGATCGACCCCAACAATCCAGAGGCGATGCAAGAGGTTATGGCATCTGGGGTCTTCGAGCCGGCCGAGACCGAGGAACAGAAGCAGGCACTGTCCCGCCTTGAGACGCTGCTGGCGCTGATCGAGGGCTGGGTGCAGGACGTCGTGACCGCCGCGATCGACGGCCGCATGCCTGCGGCGGACCGGCTGGGCGAGACCATGCGCCGGCGTCGTGCATCCGGCGGACCCGCCGAGAAGACGTTCGCCACGCTGATCGGGCTGGAGCTGCGGCCGCGGGCTCTGCGGGAGGCCAGCGCGTTGTGGGCGCAGTTGCGTAGCGAGCGCGCCATGGAGGGCCGGGACGCCGTGTGGCGCCACCCGGACCTGATCCCGACGGCCGACGACTTGGCAGATCCGAGCTCGTGGCTCGAAGCCACTGGTGAGCTCGAGGAGTAGGAACTTGTTGTGCACACCCGGTGCACAACAGAAAACCCTGGTCACCCGGCGCGTTGCCGCGACACGAAATGGCCGGTTCGGGCGGTTCTCCCCACGTGTGCACAGGGCCACGAACAGCCCGTCCCCCGGCTTTCCACAGGCCAGTCCACAACGGTGGAAAGCCGGGTCGCTCCACGCGTGGACGCTGCCGGTTGCACGCCCAGAACGTCAGACGTGAACGAAGCCCCCGATCGCTGGGAGCAAAGCGC
>JAKOQD010000118.1 GCA_029778515.1 Actinomycetes bacterium | reverse complement strand
GTGCTCGTCGTCATGCTGCCGGTGTTCCTGCAGTCGGGTGACCCGCTGAAGGCGTGGCACGCGGGACTTGCGTGGGCGTTCATTGTCGGGTTCATCATCCTGCTGGGTGCGATCTTCGGACCGTGGATTCGCAAGTGGACGCCGCGCGCGGCAATGCTCGGCGCCCTCGCGGGTATCTCCATCACGTTCATCTCGATGAGCCCGGCCGCCCAGATGTGGGAGGCGCCGTGGATCGCATTCGTGACCTTCGGCTTCATCCTCGTCGGCTGGCTCGGGTTCCGGAAGATGCCGTTCAACGCTCCCGTCGGCCTCGTCGCCGTGGTTGCAGGCACCGTGATCGCGTGGATCGCCGTGCTGCTCGGGTGGTCGGACATCCTCAAGCCGAGCGCGGTCGCTGAGTCGATTGCCTCGATCGGAATCTACTTCCCGATTCCCGGTGGTGAGGTTCTCGCGGGCCTTCAGGACATCGCCCCGCTGCTGGCGACGGCCATCCCGCTCGGCATCTACAACTTCACCGAGGCCATGACCAACGTCGAATCGGCGGCGGCCGCCGGTGACCGCTACTCGGCTCGCGCGGTTCTGACCGCCGACGGTCTGGGCGCGATCATCGGGTCGTTCCTGGGCTCGCCGTTCCCGCCCGCCGTCTACATCGGCCACCCCGGCTGGAAGAAGGTCGGTGGCCGCATCGGCTACTCGCTGGTCACCGGAATCGTCGTTGCGCTGGTCTGCTTCAGCGGTCTGGTCGGTTTGTTCCTCGCGATATTCCCGATGCAGGCGCTGGTGCCGATCCTGCTGTTCATCGGTCTGGTGATTGGCGCACAGGCGACCAACGTGAGCGCGCTGCGCTACGCCCCGGCGATCATCCTTGCGATGTTGCCGAGCTTGGCGCAGTGGGCATCCGGCCTGATCGACAATTCGCTCGGCGCAGCTGGCACCAATGCTGCGGAGGTGGGCCTCGACAAGCTGGCGGGCAATGGTGTGATCTACCAGGGGCTCACGCTGTTCGGATCGGGCGCGGTGTTGGCGGGCGTGTTGCTGGGCTC
>JAKOQD010000117.1 GCA_029778515.1 Actinomycetes bacterium | reverse complement strand
GGTGGAGCTAACGGGATTCGAACCCGTGGCCTCTTCCATGCCATGGAAGCGCGCTACCAACTGCGCCATAGCCCCATGTCCCGTAGGACGGTTCCTTACCTTACCTAGTCCGCGGACCTTTGGGAAATCCGGTCTTGACGCCCTCGTTGCACGCCGAGAACCACCAGGTGGACGGTGATCAGCAGCGCCAGCCAGCCCAGGCCGAACATCCAGGCGAACATCACGTCGGTGAGCCAGTGGTGGCCGAGGAAGACCCGGCTCAACCCCATCGGGCCCGCCCACAACACCGCTCCGAGCACCGCCAGGAGGCGCACCCATAGCGTCCGACTGAGCCAGACCACGAGGTAGGCGAGCATTCCCGCGACGACTGTGCTGTTCAGCGTATGGCCGGATGGGAACGAGAAGCTGTCCTCGTATGGCGGCACCGCGTCCACCAGCGGCGGACGGGCGCGCGCGATCATCGCCTTGCTCACGATCGTGAACGTCACCGAACCGGCGGACGCGACCAGCATCAGCACCCAGGCCGTCCGACGCCGCCAGCGCCACCCGATCAGGCTGGTCAGGATCAGGCCGAGGATCACCATCGGCACCGTCTTGCCGAGATTCGTGAACGCGGTCACCCAGTACTCCGCCGCCGGCGTCCGCACGCCCAGAGCCCAGTCGAGCACCGGCCGGTCGAGACCGCTCACCCCGTCCGCGTCCACCACCGCGTCGTATACCCAGGCGCTCGCCAGGATCAGCGCCGTGAACACGGCGATCCCCACCCCGCCGGTCACCAGCAGGGCACGATCCACCGGGCTGGCAGCCACCGGTGGGGGAGTGCTCATTGCTTGAGGCTAGCCGAGTCGAGGAATACGTCGCGGGGTACTCGGGTTCAAAGCGGCAAGGTTTCCAACTCCGAAAGGCAACGACATGACGGTTCGCTCGGCTCAGGCCCACTGGGAAGGTTCGCTCATCGAAGGTGAGGGTGAGGTTGAGTTCCTCAACTCCAACCTGGGCAGCGTCCAGGTTGACTGGCGCTCACGCTCAGCTGAGACCGAGGGCCGCACCAGCCCCGAGGAGCTGATCGCCGCGGCCCACTCCGCCTGCTACTCGATGGCCCTTTCCCACGCCCTGGCCGGCAACGGCACGCCGCCCGCAGCGGTCGACACCCGCGCCGACGTCACCTTCGTGGCCGGCCAGGGCATCACTGGCATTGTCCTCACGGTCCGCGCAAGCGTCCCTGGCCTGACCGCGGAAGAATTCGCCAAGTTCGCTGAGGACGCCAAGACTGGCTGCCCGGTGTCCGCCGCGCTCACCGGCACCACCATCACTCTGGACGCAGCACTGGTCTGATCGACGATCCACCGGAGCCCCGGGGCGAGGTGGGCGCCAATAGGGAGCGATTGCTGAGTCAGAGCTGAGGGCCTCGAGCGCCACCTGAGATTCTGCTCAGATTCTCCAATCGGCTATTGGGAACCACCCCGTCCGGGGGCGATCCTTGTCGGGTCGAGCAGAGGGGCTGGTGCCGGTGATGGGTGCGGGGAAGCGATTTGCTGCCCGCCCTTCGGGTCGGCTCCGCCGACTCATCGGCCGCATCGGCCGCCGGGCGCTCCTGGTCACGGTGGTCGCCCTCGTCGTCGGTCCGTTGGCCTACATCCTCCTGCCGATTCCCTCTGGTGCGGCTCCGGGCGGACCCACTCCGGTGCCGCTGGCCGCGCCGGTGGTCGTGCAGGTGGTTCAGCCCTCGGTCACGGCCGTGGCGGCGCTCGTCGGGGGAATCGTCGAGACTGACGACCTGACTGCCAACCCGATCGGTGTGGTGACCGGCACGACCCTCGCCGACGTCGATGGCCTGATCGGCTGGCCGGTAACCGACCACACACCGAGCACCGGATTCGGTTACCGCAGCGATCCGTTCACCCACCGCCAACGCTGGCATGACGGCGTTGATCTCGGCCAGCCTTGTGGCGACCCGGCCTGGGCCTCACTGGACGGAACGGTCACCTACACCGGATGGGCCGGCGGCTATGGCAACCGGATCATCCTGAAGCATGCCGACCGCTCCGGCCACACCTTCGAGACCGCCTACAGCCACCTCAGCCAGATCGACGTGACCGTCGGCCAGGCCGTGAAGCAGGCCGAAACCATCGGACGGATCGGCTCGACCGGACGCTCCACCGCTTGCCACATGCACTTCGAAGTGATCCTGGACGGCGCATACGTAGACCCGATGCGTTTCCTCACCGGCGATCAGACCAAGGCGGCCCTGAGTCGCCGCGTGGGCAGCCGTATGCCTCAGGGAATGCCCTCACCGTCCGGCACGGACACGTCGAGCCCGTACGCAAGCACTAGGACGCCAAAGCCGTCCAGCGCGACCCCGAGTACCACGACCAGCACGCCGGCGCCGATCAGTCCCGTGGCTGCCGGCGCCAGCGACACCAGTGCGGCCGGAACCGACAGCTCCGCACCTGCGTCCAATACGCCGTCATCAACCGGCACCGAGACCCCGGCAGTGACCCCGTCGCCGACGCCAACTCCAACCCCAACCCCGAGCCCGGAGTCGCCGAGCCCAGAGACACCCAGTGGGGACGTGCCGAACGAGGACTCGCCCGTTGCTTCCAGTGCGGAGGAAGGCACGTCCGCTCAGCAATCCGGAGCTACCGATTCGGCCGGGTAGCAGCCGCTACGATGCCCGGGACTAAGGACGGGGGCCGGGAATGACCAGTGCCGAACGCCAGCCACCCACGCGCGCCGAGCGCCTGGACCGGCTACCTTTCACCAGCAAGCACACCAAGCTGCTCGTCGGCTCAGGTGTCGGTTGGGCACTCGACGCGATGGACGTGGGCCTGATCGCCTTCGTCATGGCCGCGCTGCGCACCGAGTGGCAGCTCGATACCACCACGCTGTCGTGGATCGGCTCGATCGGCTTCGTCGGCATGGCCCTCGGCGCGACCCTCGGCGGACTCCTTGCCGACCGCATCGGACGCCGTCAGGTGTTCGCCATCACCCTGCTGGTCTACGGCATCGCGACCGGTGCGTCCGCTCTGGCGACCGGGGTGGCTGCCCTGATCGCCCTGCGGTTCGTGGTCGGTCTCGGGCTCGGTGCCGAGTTGCCGGTCGCGTCCACGCTGATCAGCGAGTTCGCACCGAGGCGGATCCGCGGCCGCATGGTGGTGGCACTGGAGGCCTTCTGGGCTCTGGGTTGGCTCGCCGCCGCACTGATCGGCTACCTGCTCATCCCGAACGTCGCGAACGGCTGGCGCTGGGCGCTGGCGATCGGCGTGATCCCCACCGCCTACGCCGCCGTGGTGCGCTGGGGCCTGCCGGAATCCGTCCGCTTCCTGGAACTCAAGGGCCGCTTCACTGAGGCCGAGCAGGCCGTGGTCGGTTTCGAGCAGGCCGCGGGCGTGGAGTCGGTGCCGAGCCCCGACGTGGTACCGCACGTGCCGGCCAGCGAACTCTCGATCTGGTCTGTGGTCTATCGACGGCGGACCGCTGCGCTGTGGGCAGTCTGGTTCCTGATCAACCTCAGCTACTACGGAGCGTTCACCTGGCTGCCGACCCTTCTGGTGGAACGCGGCTTCCCGCTGGTGAAATCGTTCGGCTTCACGGTGATCATCACCCTTGCTCAGCTGCCCGGTTACGCGGTCGCCGCTTGGCTGATCGAGAAGTGGGGACGGCGCAGCACCCTGGCCACCTTCCTGCTGGGCTCGGCGATCTCGGCCGCAGCTTTCGGGTTGGCTGGCACGGACGCGGCCATCATCGCGGCCGGCTCTGCGCTCTCGTTCTTCAATCTCGGCGCCTGGGGTGCCCTGTACGCCATCGGCCCGGAGATCTACTCGACCGGTGTGCGCGGCACCGGGACCGGGGCTGCGGCCGCATTCGGACGGATCGCTTCGATCCTCGCTCCGCTCAGCGTCCCGCTGTTCCTGGCCGGTGGCGGACTCGTGCTGGTCTTCGGGGTGTTCGGCGTGGCCTTCCTGCTGGCCGCGGGCGCCGCACTTCTGCTACCCGAAGCCAAGAACCGGCCGCTGGCTTGATCGCCGCGGGCAGACTTGCCCGATGAGCCGGATAGTGGTCGCCCTGCTCGCTGGAGTGCTGCTCTGCGGGTGCACGTCCGGGGTCTCGACCGGCTCTACCGGTGGAGTGGGTGGCTCGACCAGCGGAACCGAGGTCTCGACTAGCCCGGACGCCACCGGCTCGGCTCCGGCGAGTGCTGCTCGCCGCGTGCTCGCCACGAAGCTCGACGTGCCGTGGGACTTCGTCCGGCTGCCCGACGAGAGCGTGCTGATCACCCTGCGGGACCGTGGCGAGCTGGTCCGGCTCGCGTCGTCCGGAGAATTGCAGACGGTCGCCAAGGTGGACGGTGTCCGTCCTGGCGGCGAAGGCGGGCTGCTCGGCATCGCACTATCGCCAGCCTTCGCCAGCGATCAACTGCTGTACCTCTACTACACCGCGGCGGCTGACAACCGGGTGGTGCGTTACCGCTACGACGGTGGGCTGGCCGATTCGCGCCCCATCGTCACCGGCATCCCGAAGGCCGGCAACCACAACGGCGGACGGCTGCGCTTCGGCCCTGACGGCAACCTCTACATCGGCACCGGTGATGCCGGCAACACCCGGAACTCCCAAGACAGGGACTCGCTCGGCGGCAAGATCCTGCGGGTACATCCCGACGGCTCGATCCCGGACGACAACCCGTTCGGCAACGCCGTCTATAGCTACGGCCACCGCAACGTGCAGGGACTCGGGTGGGACGCGTCCGGGCGGCTCTACGCCAGTGAGTTCGGGCAGAACGCGTATGACGAGCTCAACCTGATCAAAGCTGGCGCGAACTACGGTTGGCCGCAGACCGAGGGCGCCACGAACGCGAGCGGGGTCACCGCGCCGCTGCTCGTCTGGACGACCGACGAAGCTTCCCCCAGCGGTATCGCGGTCACACCGGTTGGTGAGATCTACCTGGCGGCCCTCCGCGGCGAACGGGTCTGGCACAGCCGGCTCACCTCGAACGGTCTCAGCGAGCCGGACGTGTTCCTGCGCGACCTGGGCCGGATCCGAGCGGTCGAGGCCGTCGGTGACCAGCTCTGGGTGCTGACCAACAACACCGCCCGCGGCAACCCGGGCGCGGACGACGATCAACTTGTCGCGGTCCCGCTCGGGACATGAACGGTCTCTGAGGAACGCTCGTTCCTCAGAGACCGTTGCGGCTCACATCTCCGGGGAGGCACCCCAGATACGGGCCAGGTAATCGCGCATCGAACGGTCGGAGGAGAAGAAGCCGGCCCGCGCGACGTTCAGGATCGCGGACTTCGTCCAGGCGTCCACGTCGGCGTATCTGCGTTCCACCTCGGCCTGGGCGTCGATGTAGGACTGGTAGTCGGCCAGGGCCATGAACCTGTCCTCATAGAGCAGGTTCGATACCACCTGCTCGAAGGCGTGCCGGTCGCCGTCCGAGAAGGCGCCCGAGGAGATCAGGTCGATCGCCGACTTCAGCTGTGGGTTGGCCTCGTAGTAAGCGGTGGGCTGGTAGCCGGCCGCACCCAGTGCAGCGACCTCGGGCTCGGCCATGCCGAACAGGAAGAAGTTGTCGTCGCCGACCAACTGCCGGATCTCCACGTTGGCGCCGTCGTCCGTGCCCACTGTCAGCGCGCCGTTGAGGGCGAACTTCATGTTGCCGGTGCCGGACGCCTCCATGCCGGCCAGCGAGATCTGCTCGGACAGGTCCGCCGCGGGGATCAGCTTCTCGGCCAACGTGACGTTGTAGTTGGCCGGGAAGGCCACGCTCAACCGTCCGGCCACGCGCGGGTCGGAGTTGATGGTCGCACCCACCCGGTTGATCAGGTAGATCGTCTCCTTGGCCATCCGGTAGCCAGGGGCAGCCTTGGCGCCGAAGACGACGGTGCGCGGCGTGATCGTCGCCGGGTCGACCGTTCCGCTGATCAGCTGGTCGTAGAGCGTCACCAGGTGCAGCAGTTTCAGCGACTGCCGCTTGTATTCATGCAGCCGCTTGACCATCACGTCCAGCAGGTGGCCACCGGGCAGGTCGATGCCGTCGCGGACGCGGAGCAGGGCGTGGAGCCGGGCCTTGTTCTTCTCCTTGGCCTCGCGGAACGCGCTCCGGAACTCCTCATCCTCGGCGTAGGGCTCCAGCTCCTGCAGCCGTTCCAGGTTAGTCACCCAGGTCGGACCGATCGCGTCCGTGATCAGACTGGACAGCGACGGGTTGGCCATCTTCAGGAAGCGCCGCGGGGTCACGCCATTGGTCACGTTGGTGAACTTCTCGGGCCAGAAGCCGGAGAAGTCGGGCAGCACCTTGTCGGCCAGCAGTTGCGAGTGCAGCGCGGCCACGCCGTTCACCTTGGTGCCCGCCACGGTGGCCAGGTAGGCCATCCGCACCGAGCGGGTCGGGTAGTCGGCAACGATCGACATGCGGCGGGCGCGGAGTTCGTCGTCCGGGTAAGCCGCACGCACCTCAGCGAGGAAGTCCTCGTTGATCCGGTAGATGATCTCCATGTGCCGGGGGAGCAGTCGCTCCATCAGCTCGACCGGCCAGACTTCGAGCGCCTCGGGCAGCAGCGTGTGGCAAGTGTAGGCGAAGCACTTGCGGGTGACCTCCCAGGCTTCGTCCCATTCGAACTTCTTCTCGTCCACCAGGATTCGCATCAGCTCTGGCACCGCGATCACCGGGTGGGTGTCGTTGAGCTGGAAGATGATCCGCTCGGACAGGTTGTGCAGGTCGAAGTCCTGTTCGAGCACCTCCTCGATGAAGTTACGGATCGAGCATGCGACGAAGAAGTACTGCTGCTGCAGCCGGAGTTCCTTGCCCTGCGGGGTTGAGTCCTCGGGGTAGAGCACCTTGGAGATGTTCTCGGCGAAAGTCTGCGCCCGCACGGCCTCGGCGTAGTCGCCGGAGTTGAAGATGTGCAGGTCGAACGCCTTGGTCGCCTGCGCGCTCCACAGCCGCAGGGTGTTGACGCGTCCGTTCTGGTAGCCCGGCACCATGTAGTTGTAAGGAATGCCCAGAACGTTCCAGGCCGGCACCCAGCGCGTGCGCTCGATTCCATGGTCGTCGTAGGTCTCGGTGCTGCCGCCGAAGTCGACCTGGACCGCGGCCTCCGGGTGGGGGAACTCCCACGGACCGCCGAGTGAGAGCCAGGTGTCCGGCTGCTCGACCTGGCGGCCGTCCACAAAGGTCTGCCGGAAGATGCCGTACTCGTAGCGGATGCCGTAGCCGATGCAGGGGACGCTCATCGTCGCCAGCGAGTCGATGAAGCAGGCGGCCAGGCGACCGAGGCCGCCGTTGCCGAGGCCGGGCTCGACCTCCTGGGCGCGGAGGGTGGCCAGGTCGAGACCGCAGGCGGCCATCGCCTTGTCGGCGATGTCGTTGAGGTCGGACGCCATCAGCGCGTTGCCGAGCTGCCGACCGAGCAGGTACTCCGCCGACAGGTAGCCGACGACCTTGGCCTTGGTGGTGCGGTTGTGTCGCAGGGTCTCCAGCCAGCGTGCCATCAGGTAGTGGCGGACGGTGCGCGCGAGCGCGAGGTACTGGTCGTTGATGGTGGATCGGGACAGGGCCACGCCCTGTCCGGTGTTGAGTTCACGCAGGAATTCGCGGACGAAGCCGTCTACCGAGAACGCCGGTGAGGTCACGGGCGCCAGCGCGATCGGACTCGTCGGCGGGAACATGGGTCCCACCTGGCGGGAATCGGTGCTGGGCGACTCGTCGGTCGGCGCTGCGGGCAGGCTTGTTTCGTTGACAGTGTCAGCGGTCATTGGGACACCGTAACGCTACGAGGTCACGGTGGCGAAACTCGTCAGGCGCCCCGGTTCGAGGCGTGGACCACCACAGTCCTGCCCACGGCCCGTCCTGGTGGCGGGTGGCTCGGCTCAGGCGATCAGCCAGTGGGCTGTCGGCAGCCGCTGATTCGGTGGTGATTTGGCCGGTCACCTTGTCGACCACCTGGTAGGTGCGCGGCGCGGAATATCTCGGGTGCTGATCGCGGAGCCACTCCAGCGAATCGCAGGAGGAGCACGTAGCTTTGGGCATCCTCGAACCAGGTGCCGCTGATCGCGAACGTCCCCCGCCGCCAGCCCAGCCCCAGCTGGGCCCACTCGGCTCGCTGCGCGTCCTCGATGAACCCGATGGACGCGCCGGGGTGCTCGGCGATGCTGAGGGGATCCTCGGGCATGGCGCGCTACAGTTCGGGCGGCGGTGGCGCCGTATCCGCACGGTTTTGGAGCAGCGCGTTGCTGGCGGGCAGTGCTTCCAGCGGAATGCTGTAGGCCCGCTCGACGCGCCCGGCGCAAGCCGGCCGGCCGGCCGGCCGCGGTGGATGGCCTCGAACCTCAGGACGAACCAACCTGTTACCCGGCCGACGTTGCGCAGGGGCACAGGGGTGCGTTCAGGGTCGCCGAAACGCCGATCGTCGGGTCCGGTGAGTCGTCGTTCGCCGTCGTAGTACGGGGGCCTTCATCGACGAGCAGCAGCCGGCAGGTGAACAACCGATCAGCCTGCCGTACCGGTCACGTGGTCGAGGCCGATGTCCAGCACCCGCGCCGAGTGGGTCAACCAGCCGACCGAGATCAGGTCGACACCGGCTTCGGCGATCGGTACCGCCGTTTCCGGCGTGATTCGGCCGGAGGCCTCGGTGACGATGCGTCCGTCGACCATCGCGACTGCTTCGCGCAGCAGTTCGGGCGTCATGTTGTCGAGCAGGACGGCGTCGGCACCCACCTCCAGTAGTTCGGCCAACTGGGCGAGCGAGTCGACCTCGACTTCGACCTTCACCAGGTGGCCCACGTGCGCGCGGACGCGGGTCACCGCCGCGCGGACGCCACCGGCGACCGCGATGTGGTTGTCCTTGATCAGCACGGCGTCGTCGAGCCCGAAGCGATGGTTGGCCCCGCCGCCGGCCACGACGGCGTACTTCTGCAGCGCGCGCAGGCCGGGGATGGTCTTGCGGGTGTCGGCCACCCTGGCTGCCGTGTGCGCGATGGCGTCCGCGATCGTTGCGGTGCCGGTGGCTACGCCGGAGAGGTGACCGAGGAAGTTCAGGGCTACCCTCTCGCCGGTGAGCAGGCCCCTGGCCGGGCCGGACGCGGTAGCGATCACGTCACCGGGTTGCACGCGGGTCCCGTCCGGTCGTTCGACGGTGAGAACGATGCGCGGATCGACCAGCTCCCAGGCGAGCGCCGCACAACCCAACCCGGCGACAACTCCCGGTTCGCGGGTGACCAGGGCGACTTCGGCGGTGGCGTCGGCGTCGATGATCGCGTCCGTGGTGAGGTCGCCCGCGCGGCCGAGGTCTTCGAGCAACGCGGCGCGCACCAGCGGTTTGATCACGATTCGAGGCAGTGCCCTCATCGGGCGGCTCCTTCCAGGGCGGCGGTGTGCGTGTGCTCAGCCGGCTCCACGGTTCCCGGATGGTCGGTGCGGGTGTGGGCGCCGCGGGATTCGGTGCGTCCACGGGCTGCGGAAACCAACAGTTCGGCGACCAACCCGGCATCGGTGTCGAGGTAGGGCTGGAGCGCGGTGAGCGCGGTGGCGAGACCATCCTCGTTGCGCAGCACGCCCGCGTGCCGGCTGACGATCTGCCGCACCGCGGCCACCCGCGGATCGGCCGGCCGGCTACCGGTCACGTCTCCCCAGGTGCGCCAGTCCGGCAGCGGTGCCTTCGTCGGCGTGAGGTTGGCCGTCCTGCGCAGATGCTGTGCGGTCCAGCGCCCGCACACCACGGCTTCGAGCAGCGAGTTGCTGGCCAGACGGTTCGCGCCGTGCAGTCCGGTCGAGGCCACCTCGCCGACCGCGTACAGCCCAGACACGCTGCTGGCACCGCTGAGCTCAACCAGCACGCCACCCATGTGGTAATGCGCCGCCGGCCGGACCGGCAGTAGGTCGCGGGCCGGGTCGAGTCCTGCGGCCAGCGCGGTGGCGTGGATGGACGGGAAGAGCGCGGCGAAGCGCTCGCCGGGATGCTCTCGAGCGTCCAGGAAGACCCGATGCCCGGCCTGGAGTTGCGCCCATTCGGCGCGGGAGACGACGTCGCGGGCCGAGAGCGGGTTCGCCAGCACCCACTCGCCGCCCTCGTTCACCAGGATCGCGCCTTCGCCGCGCACGGCCTCGCTGACCAGCGGCATCGGGTCGAGGTGCACGTCGAGCGCGGTCGGGTGGAACTGCACCAACTCCACGTCGCGCAGCGTGGCACCGGCGCGATGGGCGAGCGCCAGCCCTTGTCCGCGCGATCCGAGTGGGTTGGTGGTGTGGCTGAACAGGCCGCCGATGCCGCCTGTCGCCAGGATCACAGTCGGGGACAGGACTTCCACCGGTCCGTCCGGCGTGCTCACCCGGACGCCGACGACTCGTCCGCCCGAAACGATGACGTCGGTGGCGGGGGAGTGGTCCCACAGCGATACGGAACTCAGTTCACGTGCGCTGTCGAGCACGGTGCGCAACAGTTCGGCGCCCGTGCCGTCGCCCCGGGCGTGGACGATCCTTCGTCGGCTGTGCGCGCCTTCGAGGCCGAGCCGCAGGCTGCCGTCGGCCTCGTGGTCGAAGCGGGCACCCTGCTCGGCGAGCCAGCGGATCGCGTCCGGTGCTGCCGCGGTGATCGCTTGGACGGCTTCCGGTTCGCACAGTCCGGCGCCCGCGGCGAGGGTGTCCTGCGCGTGCAGGGTGGGGTCGTCGTCTGGGCCGACCGCTGCGGCCACACCACCCTGAGCCCAGCCGGTGGAAGTTCCGGTGCTGACCGCGCCGGCGCTGAGCACGATGCAGGGCATTGGGCTGAGTTCGATAGCGGCGACCAGGCCGGCCAGACCTGCGCCGATGATGACCGGGCAGCCTGCGTCCACAACGTGAGTCATTTGCCGGTACCAACCGCTAGCATCCGCTCGACCGCGAGGCGTGCCCGGTCGGCCACGTCCTCGGGCACGATGACCTCATTGGTCAGGGTCTCCAGCGAGTACCGGATATTGGCGAGCGTGTTGCGCTTCATGTGCGGGCACAAATTGCAGGGCCGGACGAACTCCAGTTCGGGGAACTGCTGGGCGACGTTGTCGCTCATCGAGCACTCGGTGATCAGGGCCACCTTGGCAGGGCGACGTACTTCAACGTAGTTCAGCATCTGGGCGGTGGATCCGGCGTAGTCGGCTACGTCCACGACTTCGGGCGGGCACTCGGGATGGGCCAGCACGGTCACGCCCGGATAGTCAACGCGTACCTGCTCGATGTCGGCAGGGGTGAACCGCTCGTGTACCTCGCAGGCACCCGGGTGCACGATCACCTCCACCCCGGTCTGCCTGGCAACGTTCGCCGCGAGGAAGCGGTCCGGGATCATGATCACCTTCGGCACCTGCAGGCTCTCGATGACCCGGACGGCATTGCCGGAGGTGCAGCAGATGTCCGATTCGGCCTTCACTGCCGCCGAGGTGTTCACGTAGGTGACCACCGGCACGCCGGGGTGTGCGGACCGCAGTGCGCGGACGTCCGCCGGCGTGATCGACTCGGCGAGTGAGCATCCGGAGGCCAGATCGGGGATCAGTACGGTCTTGCTGGGGTTGAGCAGCTTGGCTGTTTCGGCCATGAAATGGACGCCGGCCAGCACGATCACGTCGGCTTCGACGGTGGTGGCCTCGCGTGCCAGCGCCAGGGAGTCGCCGACGATGTCAGCGACACCATGGAAGATCTCGGGCGTCATGTAGTTGTGCGCCAGGATCACGGCGTTGCGCCCACGCTTGAGCCGCAGAATCGCGTCCACATCGTCGGCCATGGTGGCCCACTCGACGGCTGGGACGACGTTGGCGACGCGGGGATAGCAGTCGGCCGCGGTCTCCACGGTCACGTTGGCGGTCATAGGAACCCCTCTCGATACACTTATGCTACATCTGAGCAAAAGCGGTGCAAAGGGTAGTCCGCCAGTTGGACTCAGCCGATGGTGGTGGTCTCGACAGCTCGACCAGCCCGAAGGGGCGTCAGCGGACGCGGCTCGTCGGCAGCTTGGTGCCCGAGAAGTGGCGTTCGGCGAGCACCTGGCGGCGGAACCGATAGAGCCGCGCGGGGCGTCCGCCGGTGCTCGTCTCCAGTTCGCCGGTCTCCTCGACCAGCGCCTGCTGGTCGATCAGGCGCCGGAAGTTCTGGGTGTGCACTGCACGTCCGGCCAGGGCCTCGACGCAGTCCTGCAGTTGGCGCAGCGTGAAGGTCGGGCTCAGCAGTTCGAACACCACCGGCCGATAGGTGATCTTGGCCCGCAGCCGCGCCAGTGCCGTGGCGAGAATCCGCCGATGGTCGCCGAGCATGCGGACGCCGGCCGCGAGTTCCGCGTCCGGCCGTCGCCACGCGGACGGGGACTCCGGCACCAGCCCAGCTTCGTAGAGCAACTCATAGCGCTGCAGCACCAGTTCCGGCTGCCAGGAGTGTTCGTCGAGGCCGAAGTTGATCGCGACGCGCTGCCGTCGCTCCGTGCTCGTCTCCAGATCGGTGTCCGCCCAAGCGAGCAGCGGGCCGGTGACATCGATCCCGGCCACATCGGGACGGCGGTCCTCCCAGGGCAGCAGGTCGTACCACGGCTGCCACTTGCCGATCGCGAGCTCATCGCCGGGATTGGTCAGGCCGAGGTAGGAGACCGAGATCGGCCGTCCGCCCCGACCGTCGTCGCGGTCCAGATCGGCGAAGGTGTACAGCTGTTCGAGGTAGCCAAGCCGGCGTCCGGTCTGCTCCTCGACCCACGCCCTGGTGGCCGCCTGCAACGAGCGATGGCTCGGCAGCAGCGGGCCCGCCGGTAGCCGCGGTGGCTCGCCGAGGGTGAGGACGGACGGCTGTCCATCGACCATGGCCACAACGACGGCCAGAAGCTCCGCAGCCACCGCCTGCGCAGTCATCGCACCCCAATCGATCGGCCCAACTCCAACGCTCCCACCCACGATCCGACCTGCGGCCGGACCAGGGTCTAGTCAGGATAGCCACGGGCAGCGGCCGTCAGATGCTCTTGTTAGGCTCGAACGCATGATCCGGATGCTGTGCAGGTCGCTGGCTGGTGCTCTGGTCGTGCTCGGTGTGCTGTCGTGGGCACCGGGGCAGGCCTTCGCCGACTCCGACGATGACTCGGTCTCGAACTACCAGGTGATCGCGAAGGTCGACGCCTCGGGCAAAGCCGCCATCGAGTTGCGGCTGGACTTCGACTTCGGCAGTGACAGCGGCCACGGCCCCTACTTGACCTTCCCGCTTCGCCAAGAGATCGCCGACGACCCCGATCACTGGCGGATGATCGACATCGAGGTGGCCGGGGCGAACAGCCCGAGCGGCGCGAACGCCGAACTTGAGACCAAGACCGAGGACGGCAACCTGCTGGTGCGGGTCGGCAACGAGCACCAGGAGTTCAGCGGCACTCAGTCCTATGTGATCTACCTGTCCATGCGCGGGCTGATCGCACCCGACCACGCGCAATCCGGGCTGGACGAGTTCAACTGGAACGCCGTCGGCACGGGTTGGGAGATTCCGATCGACAACGCGTCGGCGACCGTTCGTGGTCCGGCCTACGTCACCAAGAGCGCCTGCTTCACCGGCTATGGCTTCACCGAGGCCTGCGTTGCGCAGCAATCCGGCGAGA
Organism: Actinomycetes bacterium; assembly: GCA_029778515.1. Next base: position 481 of record JAKOQD010000117.1, on the reverse strand, counting down.
GCGCCACCTTCTCGACCATGGGTATCGGCGAGGGCACCGGCATGCAGGTGGTCGCGGGCTTCCCCGCGGGCACGTTCACTGGGGCTGAGGCCCGGCTGGAGCGTCGGTTCACCGTTTCGAACATGTTCCCGGTGACTCCGGTGACCGGTGGTGTGACGGCGGTGCTCGCCGCGCTCGGTCTCGCTGCCGTCTTCCGCCGGACGCGGCGCAGCCGGCGTGACCAGGTCTACCTCGGCCTCACCCCCGGGGTCGTGCCGGCGCCGAATCAGGAGGTCAGCGTCGGCTACGCGAGCCAGGACGCACCGGTCGCGGTCCGCTTCAACCCGCCGGACGGCGCGCGTCCGGGTGAACTCGGCACGCTGCTGGACGCGACCGCGGACAACTCCGACGTGACCGCAACGATCATCGACCTCGCGGTGCGCGGGCACCTCCAGATCACCCAGACCGGCAAGAAGGACTGGACCTTCACCCGGCTGCGGCG
>JAKOQD010000116.1 GCA_029778515.1 Actinomycetes bacterium | reverse complement strand
TTCTCCGGCGGCGCCCATTACAAGGACTCGACCCGGCACTACTACGAGATCGCCCATCAGGACTACCTGGCGGCGCTGCAGGGGTTCCTCAAGGAGGTACGGCCATGAGCCGGCGGGTCTTGCGTCGCACGGAGTGGGCCTGGCCGAGCGAGCCGGTGCACCTCGAGGTCCTGTCTGCTGGCGAGGGTCCGCCGCTGCTGTTCGTACACGGTCTGGGTCATGGGGCGTGGTGCTGGGAGCAGTGGCTGCCCGCGGTGGCTGACCGCGGTTTCAGCGCCTATGCGCTGTCGTTGCGCGGGCACGGCGGCTCCGGCGGGCACAACGACCTGGGCCGGGCGAGGATCCGTGACTACGAGCACGATGTGCTGCAGGTGGTCCAGCAGTTGCCGGAGCCGCCAGTGCTGATCGGGCATTCGTTGGGATCGCTGGTGGTGCAGCGAGTCTTGCAGCGCCACCCGGCTCGGGCCGGTGTGCTGCTGACGCCGATCGCGGCGGTGGGGGCGCCTGCCACGATCGCGGGAATGATCCGGCGTAAGCCGGCCGAGATGCTGCGGGCGACCGCGGGCGGCTCCATCCGGCTCACGGCCGAAGACCTGTTCGCCGAGCTACCCGCGGAGCAGGCCAGAGCGTATGCAGGCCGGGTGGGACGGGAGTCTCGCTGGGCGCAGTACGCCATGATGCGCCCGGAGCGGGTCGGCCCCATCGACTGCCCGGTTCTGGTGGTCGGCGCCGAGCAGGACCGGTTGGTGGCCGCGGCCGACGTGCAACGGTGTGCCCGGTCGCTGGGTGCCGATCTGCGCTGGGTCCCGGGTGGCCACGACGTGATGCTGGACGGCTCCCGGTTGCAGGTGCTGGACCAGGTGTTGGAGTGGGTCGACGGCGTTCCCCGCGGGCTGCCCGGTACCCGGCTCACCGAGCCGCTGCATCTGGGCTGAATACGACGAAACCCCCCGCCGGATCGACGAGGGGTTTCGTGGGTCTTGGGCTATTTACGCGGAGCCTTCGAGTCCGGAACGAGCGCGGACTTCGTCTTTACCGCAGCCTCCATGTGGGCCTTGTAGACGCTGTTATTGATGCCGAGCTGGTTGCTGGTCTTTTCGCCTTTGTGTCCGTACATGCTCTTTCACCTCCTCGAAGTCGTGCTTTCACTATACGTGTATGCGTATAGCCAAGTGAAGGGGGGTGGCTGTGATGCGCATCACGTTGTGGGGTCCTGGACGACCTTGAGCCATCCGTTAGACCTTGGAACATCCGTTAGAGGGATTTGTCCGTTTTGCCACTAACCGATGGTCGAAGGTCTAACGGATACCCCGGGCCGTGTTGGCCCGGTCGCCCGGCGCGCGGTGGAGGGGGGTACGCGCGGGCGCCGGACCAGGTCTCAGGCGGACTGCGTGACGCGCACCGCGGACTGCAGCTGGTCGGTGTCAAACGGGCCGATCACCGCGCCGTTCTCGACGTAGTGCAGCAGGGCCACCGAGAAGATGGCCTTCATGGCGCTGATCAGCACCGACGCGACAATCACAACCACGACGCCGATCGTGGCCAACGGGATTCCCAAGGCGGCGGTTCCGGCGGCGGCCACAATCCCGCCGGCGATGGTGACGAGCACGCCCGGCAGCACGGCGATCAGGCCGATGATGCCGCCGATCCGCACGCCGCCGGCGACCTGCATGCCCCATGTGTTGCGAATCAACGAGACGGACTCCTTGATGGCTTCCACGGGCCCCTTGCCCCGCAGCATGATCAACGGCAGCACGAAGAACGAGATGATCGACCAAGCCACGGCCATGAGTCCGGCCAGGATCGCCCGCAGAATGGCCACGATCGCATTTTCCGACGTGCCGTCGCCCTGCACCGCGCGGATCAACCACCCGACGATGGTCTCGATGAGCGCCCAGCCGGCCAGCGCGGGCAGCCGCGAGAAGGCGGCGGACAGACCGGCGCCGAAGCTGCTGTCCCGGCCCTGCAATTCCTCGTCCGCGCACTTCACGAGCCCACCCATGAAGATCTGCGTGATCAGCGTGGCGAGGTAGGAGGCGATGAACAGGAACACCGCGCCGACGATCAGCGAGGTGGTCGAGAAGTCGTCATTCGCGGCCTGGTCGGCGACGTTGTTCACCCCGAGCGCAGCCAGACCTATGCCACCGACGATCAGGAACACGAGCACTGCGAGAACGGCGCTGACTGCGGGAAAGCCGAGCATGTACTTGTTGTCCTTGATGACACCCCACGCCTGAGACGTCACGTGCTTCGACTTCTGCCAAGACCTCGCCATACGGACCTCCTGTGTGCGACTTCGGTTGATTGTGCCGAAAGGTTGAGCCGTGCGCGCGTAGCGTGACCGGCGTGGTGTGGGTGGTCATCGCCGTCGCGTGCGCGGTCCGGGTCGCGGTGATCTGGCGGGCATTCTTCTGGCAAGACGACTACATCCACATCTGGACCGCCTGGAACCAGCCGGCGCAGACGCTGATCTGGCAGAACTGGAACGGTCACCGCGAGCCGGCGAGTTTCGCGATCCAGTGGCTGCTGGCCCGGGCGGCGCCGCAAGTCTGGTGGCCAGCTGCGCTCGTACTCAGCGCTGTAGCGGTTGCCACGACCGTCATGTTCTGGCTGATGCTGCGCCGCTGGGGAGGCAACCCTGTGGCGGGCATGCTGTTCGCCGCGTGGCCGGCGACGCTGGTCGCACAACAGTGGCTCTCGGCGGGGCTGGAAACGGTGCCGCTGTTGCTGATGTTCGTGGCCGGGTTTCTGCTGGCTCAGCCTCGGCGCTGGACGCCCGTGTGGGTCGGTTTGCTGGCGCTCGTGGCGTGGGCATTTCACGAGCGCGCGGTCTACTTCCTGCCGGTGTTGCTTGCTGTCGCGCTGTTCTACTCGGGACGCCGGGCATGGCGGGACAACCGGAGGAGTTGGCTGGTGCTGATCGCCGTGACTGCGGCTGGAGTGGTTGTGCGGCTCTTCGACTCTCGGCCCGGACAGACCGGTGGCGCCAGCATTCCCGGGTCGCTGTGGACCGCAGGTCCCGGCTCGCTGCTCAGGTCGGTCGGGGGGTGGTTGCCGTTCGATGGTCATACGGTCGTTCCGAACAGCGCCGGGCTCTGGGCGATCGGCGTGCTCGTGGTCTGGATGGTCCTGTTCCTGATCGGGCTCAGCCTGCGCCCAGCGCAGACGCTGCTCGTGTCCGGGGTCGTGCTGGCGTTCCTGGTCGTCGAGGTGCTGTCGTTCGTGGTGCTGCGCGGTGGGTTCGCAGGGGCAGCACTGGCCGCCGATCCCAGATTCACGCTGGTGACCGGGACCGTGCTGATCGCCGGGCTGGGGTCGTTCGGGCTACCTCTGTGGACCGGGCTGGTCGCAGCGGTTGGGGGATTGAGCATGCTCGCCTATCCGGCCACCCCCGGCCGCAACTGGTTCCAGCCGTTGCCCGACGGGGTGCAGCTGGCCGCAACTCCGAGCCCGCCGGAGATGCTCGCGCACTTCTTCTTCACGCCAGCGGGAGTCGAGTTGGGCACAACGCGCACGCTGCTGCAGGTGGGCCCCGATCCTCCGGCGTTTCCCGAGGTCAGTCAGGATCCACAGCAGGTGCAGCCTTTGCGCTCGCTGACGTTCACGCCGTTGCTGCGCGATCCGGCCCGGCAGTGCGGCCCATTGCAGGTGCCCGCGCTGGACGCAGGCGTGCGCGTTGTCCGGTTGCAGGTGCTCGCGGCTGGTGACGTGAACGGTGTGCCGGTGCAGCCGGGTCCGGTGTACGTGTTCCCGCCGCCCGGCCCGGTCCAGATCACGAGCCCCTGCACCGACGGCGTGGAGGTGGGCATTCCGGGCCGTTGAGGTTTTGTTGCGAAGTTGCCCTCGCTGTCGCGAAGTGGTCACGACACGCCGAAGTTACCGACGACAACGCGACAAACCGAGCCGATTGCCGCGATGAGAGGCTAACAACGTGAAGCGCTGGATCGCGGCCGGTGCCGCCGCTGCTGCCACTGCGGTGGCCGCGCACCGGGCCTTGTCGAAATTGCCCGAACCGTTCCCGAATCCGCAGCCTGGGCCCGCGTTCGAGCCTCAGCCGATGCCCGACCTGCCCGAACCCGTTGCGGCGTACCTGCACATCGTTGCCCCTGACCTGCCGGTGATGCGCAGCGCCGTGACGATCGGGCGATTCACGATGCGGCTTGGGCGCCTGCAGGTGCCCGGCAGGTGGCGCTTCACCCACGAGGTCGGTCGCGGCTACCGCCACGAGATGGATATCACCGCGCTTGGCCGGCGGGTGGCCCGGGGCGACGAGCGGTACCTCGACGGTCACGCGGAACTGGACTTGCCGGGCCCGGTGACTAGCGGCCCAAAGATCGACGCTGCCGCGCACTTGAGCATGTGGGGCGAGTATGTATGGCTACCGTCGGTGCTGGCGACGGCGCAATGGGAGGAGATCGATGCTGTCAGTGCGCGGATGCGAGTGCCGGGCAGCGATCAGCCACTGCTCGCGTGGTTCGATCCGCAGACGCATCTGCTGACTCGCTTCGAGACGCTGCGGTGGCGGGGCGCTGACGATCCGGAACCGCTGCCGTGGGCGACTACGAATCTCGCGTGGACTCGGATCAGTGGAATCGGCGTGCCGGCGGTC
>JAKOQD010000016.1 GCA_029778515.1 Actinomycetes bacterium | reverse complement strand
CGTCGATGGTCAGGTGGCCGGTGCGCCCGGCGGCGTACTCGGTGAGCAGTCGCGGAATCTCGCGCGGCACGCCGGCGCCCATGATCACGTAGTCGACGTCGGCGAGCATCGCACCGAGGATGGCGGACGCGTTCGCGGTCTGCACCTTCTCCAGCATGTTGATGCCGACCAGCCCGGACTGGGCCTCCTTCGCCAGCCACACCTCGGTGAAGTTGCCCACCAGGCTGAGTTCGATGGCGGCCTTCCCGGGAGCGATCGTCAGCGTGGGGTGCGGACGGTAGGGCGCGCCGTCGGGGCGCCCACCCTCGATGAAGTAGGCGTCCAGGATTCGCTGCGCCATCGCCGGCGACGGGAAGTGCGCCATCGCGCGACGCCGATGACCGCCGGGGTCGCCGTCCTGCAGGACGCGGGCCAGCACCCCGTCCAGAGCGGTGCCGGAAACCACGCCGAGCTGTCCGGCAAGGGATACCTCGCGGGCAAGCTGCCAGGAAGAGACCGCTATGCCCATGCCGCCCTGAATAACGATCGGGAGGGCTGAGGAGGTTTGCATTACCTTACGATACCGTAGGTTACGGCTTCGTAGGTAGTCGGCTGCTGATACGAAACCAGCTAGTGCTGAATTGCGCGCGCCTGGCGCTTGTTCGCGATCAGGCTGGTGGTGATCACGATGGCCAGGATGCCGACGATCACTCCCAGCGAGAACAGCGTGTCCACCTCGGGCACCCACGACCAGATGCCGTGCGCCCAGTGCATCACGAGCTTGGCGCCGATGAACGCGAGGATCGCGGCCAGGCCGTAGCCGAGATGCACCAGCGCACCCAACGCGCCTTCAAGCACAAAGTAGAGCGCACGCAGGCCCAGCAGGGCGAAGGCGTTGGTGACGAACACCAGATAGGCGTCCCCCGTGATGCCGAAGACCGCAGGCACTGAATCGACCGCGAACACCACGTCCGTAGCCAGGATCGCCAGCGTGGCCAGCGCCAGGGGCGTGAGGGCGCGCTTGCCGTCCTCGACCACAATCATCCGCGGGCCGCGGTAGCCGTCCGTTACCGGCCAGAACCGCCGCACCAGGCGGACGATGCGCAACTCGCCCGGATTCACTTCCTCCTCGGCGGGATTCATCGTGTCCCGCAGCACCTTCACCGCGGTGGCCAGCAGGATCGCGCCGAACAGCAGGAACGTCCACGCGAAGTTCGCCAGCATGGCCGCGCCGAGGGCGATGAACACGCCGCGCAGCACCAGGGCACCGGCGACACCGATCAACAACACCCTCTGCTGCAGTTCACGGGGTACCGCGAACGAGCTGAGCAGCAACATGAACACGAACAGGTTGTCGACGCTGAGCGACTTCTCCACCAGATAGCCGGCGTAGAACTCCAGGCCGCGCTCGGACCCGAAGGTCGTCCAGATCCAGACGCCGAAGGCGAGCGGCAGCGCGATGTAGAACGCCGACCAGCCGACCGCCTCCTTCATCGACACCTCGTGCGGACGCCGGGTGATCACGAAGTCGAGCACGAACAGTGCCAGCACGGCAGCGATGGTGATCCACCAGATTTCGGGCGATCCGATGGCGATTTCGAGTACGGGCAAGGTCATTGGGCCTCCTCACGGCAATGCCGGTGAGGTCTCCTTCACCGTCTCCGGCCCAGCTGCGAGAACGCGATTGCGCGTTCGTAATGACCGCCAACTGACTGGGAAGTACTCCCCTCACCGAAATCGTAGAGCAGGTTTAGTAATGTCGACAAACCGCTAAGTGCAGTGGAATTGCGTAGCCCGACACTGGCGCGGAAAGGAACCGTCCCCAACTCATCCGCTGCCTAGTGAAGTTGAGATTGTGACGCAGAAAGGAACCGTCCCCCGCAACGATGAGTTCCTCGACCGGTGCCGAGAGCCAGACCTGCGTCCCCTGCTTCAGCGCGACCGCAAGGAAGGAGGACGCCAGGGCCGCGCCCATGCCGACGGCCTTGCGCCGCCGGGCCGCGCTGCCGATGGCGCGGAACACCACCTGCGCGCCGCGCACCAGGCCGGCCGGGGTCGACCAGGCCCGGGACAGCAGCCAGAAGTCGTCGGTCTTGACTGGCATCGGGACGCCGTCCTGGCCCGCGAAGTGGCCCACCACTCGCCGATCTCGCGAACGTCGAAAGGCTCCACCTCGATCGCACGGCCGATCTTGCCGCCGGGACGTTCGGGGTAGTAATCCGGGTAGTCCTTGGCGCGGGCGAATTTCATGCCGAGCCGCTCGGCGAGGTTCACGAACCCGGCGACCCCGTCGACGAAGGCCTCCTTGCGGACGCGGGACGTCGCCGGTCCGGCATCGCCGACCGTCGCTTCCAGATAGGCGAGGGCGTCTTCGCGGGAGTCGCCGGCGCCGGCGCGCTGCATCAGCGGGTTGTTCGGCAGCCACAGGCCCCCGCCGGACATGGCGCTGCTGCCGCCCCAGCGGGGAGTGCTCTCAAGCATCAGCACCTTCAGCCCGGCGTCGGCAGCGGTTATCGCAGCAGCGAAAGCCGCCCCGCCGGTTCCGCCCACCACTACGTCGAATACCTGATCCCACTGCTCGCTTATGACCGGCCTCCAACCAACCGGACAACCTTGTCCGGTTCTAGACTGCCAGCATGCCAAGGACCGTCCGCGCGAGCAATAGGGGCCCGGCTGCAGCTGCGGCCAATCGGGAGGCGATCCTCACCTCCGCCCGGGAACTGCTGGCCGAGCAGGGTTTCCAGGTGCCGTTGAGTGCGATCGCGCGCCGCGCCGGGGTCGGTCAAGGCGTGCTCTACCGGCATTTCCCCACCCGCCTCGACCTGGCCTACGCCGTGTTCGAGGAAAACTTCCAGGAACTCGAAAATCTCGCTGCAGGCGCGGACGGGGATCCGTTCGGCCGGCTCTGGCAGCGGCTGCTCGCCTTGACCATCGAGTCGACCGCCTTCATCGAGATGGTGGTCGTGGCGCGGCACGAGATCCCCGACGACCTGGGCAACCAGCGGCTGGAGGCGATCCTGGCAGACCCCCTCGCGTCCGCTCAGGCCGAGGGCCGCGTGGACGCAAGCTGGACGATCGCCGACCTGGTGCTGATCCTGACCATGGTCTACGGCGCCGCCAGCTCAGCGCTCGACCAGGCCGAGGCCACTCGCAAAGCCAGTCGCGCCCTGGAGCTCCTGGGCCTGCCCGGCTTCTGAATCTCCGGGGACGGTTCCTTTGCACGGCGTCAGACTGTGGCTGCGCGCACCGCCGACGGTGGACTGAGCCACAGTCAAGCGGTCCGTGCCGTAGTCCCTCGCCAATACGGACGGAGCGTGCACCAAATGATGGCGCAGGCGTCAGGTCGCGCGACGCACCAGCATCGGACGGGCTGGGACGCACAGCGCGGCCACGATCGCGGCCAAAGCCGGGATGCCTAGTACCAGGCCGGCCATCAGCAGCCAGGGGAAGTCGACCACCGGGGGCATGAACCCGTCCGTACGTCCGGTCACCGAGGTGGCCAGCGGCACCGCGACCACCGTACCGATCCCGCAGCCCAGCGTCGTCCCGAGCACACCGAGCAGCACTGCCTGCGTCGCGGCCAGCCGCCGGCTCAACCCAGGCCCGGCGCCGATCGCTGCGAACGTCTCGAGGAAGGGCCGCAGTTCGATCGTAGACATCACCGTCGCGATCACCGCGGCCACCACGGCCAGCAGCACCAAGGTCGCGGTCACACCCCACAGCACGGGCTGCGGTTGCGACTGGTACCCCCGCTCGACCGAGAGCGAGAGCGCGTTGCCCCACGGCGTGATCGCCTGCTTCAGCCGAGCCTCCAGCTCCGGCGAGATCG
>JAKOQD010000115.1 GCA_029778515.1 Actinomycetes bacterium | reverse complement strand
GGTCTCGGACGGCTTGCTGGTCGGCTCAGGGGTCGCCACCGGCGCGGACGGGGGGGTCGCGTCAGGATGTACCTTTCCGTCCGCCAACGCCTGGTAGCGCCAACCCTCGGCGTTCCCCTTGGTGGGGTGATAGCTGTTCGCGCCCAGATCGGAGTACTTCCACTCCGAGTAGCTACCGTCGTCGGCGCGGGTGGCCTGCCAGTACGACCAATACGACTTGTAGATGTCGGGCTTGGTGGGCTTCCCGTCCAGCTTCACGAGCATGCTGTTCTCGAGGGTGGGCGTGAAGCCGGCGCTCTTCAGTGCGGCGGTCCCGGTGTCGAACTTGGTCGCGCACTGGGTGCTGATGCCGCCGAGTTCGCCGAAGTCGACGATCACCCAGACTCCGGAACAGACCTTCACCGACTCGGCCACTGCCGGCGTGGCCCCAACCATCGCCAGCGGGGCCAACAGGGCGATGAACATCGACGCCAGCAGCGAACGCTTCAATTCTTCACCTTCGCGGTCTGCGCTGAGCTCTTCGTCACGGTCTGCAGGCCGCTGCCCCTGGCCGTCACGACGACCTTCAGCCGCTTGCCGCGGTCGGCCTTGGCGATCTTGTACGTCGCCTTGGTTGCGCCCTTGATCGCCTTGCCCGAGCGGTACCAGCGGTAGGTGATCCGATCCGGAGTCGGCGTCCATCTGCCGGTGTCAACGGTCAGCAGGTTCCCGACTTTCGCCGTGCCTACGACCGTGGGAGTGGGGGACGAGAGGTAGGCCCGCGGCGGCTCCTTCGCCGGCGCGGTCTTTCCCGAGCCGCCGAATCGCCAGCCCTCGGCCACGTCCTTGGCCGGCCTCGAGGTGGTCGCGCCCTTGTCGGAGTACTTCCACTCGCCCCAAGTGCCGTCCGCGTTGCGGGTGACGTGCCAGTACGACCAGTACTTGGTGAACGACTTGGCGTCCGGTTTGGCCGGGAAACCGTGGATCTGCAGCACAAAGCCGTCGTCCTGCTTGACGGTGAATCCAGCGCTGGTCAGCGCCTGCACGCCGGTGCGGTACTTGGTTGCGCAGCGGGTGGCGACCTGCCCGTTCCCCCGGTCGACGATCACCCAGACCCCGGCACAGCTGGTGGTCGATTTCGGCAGCGCCTTTGGCGCGGCCAGTGCCGGGACGCCCGGTGCCGAGACCACAGCAATCGCTGTGGCCAGGGCACCGGCCAGCCAGGCTCGGATCCTCATCGCTGTGCCCGCCGGGCGGCGTACCGTTCGCGGCGCACGATCAGCAGGACGCCGCCGAGCGCCACCGCCCCGAGGCCGGCCAGCCCGAGCGGTAGGGCGTTACCCCGCGCGCCGGTGTTGGCCAACTGCTCGGACTTCGCAGCCGCCGACGCCGACTCGGACGCTTCCCCGGTGTCCTCGGCGCAGATGTCCAGAGGCGCCGATACCGTAGCGAAGGTCACGCCGCTGAGCAGGTAGAGAGCGGTCGCGGTCGAAAGCTGGTTAGCTTCGGTGCCGTTCAGCGAGTTGGCGAAGGCTCCGTTGCGCAGCTGCTGGGTGCCCAGCCAGGCGAGGGCCTTGGCGGTATCGACGCCGTGCAGTTTCAAGGCCGATGCCAGCAGTGAAGTGCTGTCCACCGGCGAGTAGTTCGCCCAGTAGCCTTCGGCCTTCTGGCTGGTCGCCGCCCAGGCGACTGCCTTGGCCACGGCCGCCTTGGTGGCATCGGTCGGCGTGATCACCTCGCTGGACAGTGCGATCAGGGCCAGCGCGGTGGTGTCGGGATCAGCCGTGGCGCCGAAACCCCAGGCGCCGCTCGCCAGTTGCTGGCTGAGCAGGTAGTCGACCATCTTCTCGGTCGGGGCACTGCCGCTGCGGTCGAGGCCGATCATGGCCAGCGCGTGGCCGAACGCGAAGTCGGACGAGCCGATTCGGCCGCTCGCCTCGACCGCGTCCAGCACCCGTTTGACCAGGTTCACGCCACCGAAGTCAGCCGGATCGTCGCCGACCGCGGACGCGAAGATTGCCAGCTTGCCGGCCGCATACGGGCTGGTCTTGGAGTAGGCATCGGCCTGCTTGACCAGGTAGTCGCGAATGTCGCCCAGCGTGGTGGTGAAGTCACATTCCCGGGTGGCCAGGGCCAGGCCGACGTCCAGCGCAGCGCCTGCCCCGTCCCATTTCTTCGGGACGCTGGCGTTCAGCCACTTGGCTGCCGAGGTGACGGACGCGGTTCCGGTAGCGGGCGCCGTAGGCGTGGGGGTCGGAGTTGGGGTGGGCGTGGGCGTGGGTGTCGGGCTGGGGCTTTCCGCCTCCGGAACCTGCGAAAGCTCTGGGCATGAGAAGCCCGGGAGGTACCAGCCGATCGCGCTGCCCTTGGCCGGGACGGTGCTGGTGGCGCCGGTCTGGCTGGTGGCCCACGGGCCGATTACGCCTTCCGCGCTCACCGCAGCGGTGCACAGCGTCCACCACGGCCCGGTGTTCATGTTGAAGGGCTCGGGAGCACCGTTGATCTGTTCCACGAAGAAGCCGAAGCCGCTGTCCGAGCCTGCCACGGTGTAGCCCGCGCTCTGCGTGGCCACCACGGCGTCGGTGTGGGTCGCTGCGCACTTGATGGTGGCGCTCGCTGCGTCGGTTGGCTGGACGACGACCCAGACGCCGTCGCAAGCCTGCGGCGCGGCCTGAGCAGGGGTGGCGGGTAGGAGAGTGAGCAGTGACAGCGTGGCTGCAGTCCCGACAGCCAGCGCTCGTCGCAGGACGACCGACATGAAGATCCTTTCGCGCGGGCCGCTGGAATCCGGGCCAACTGCGCGGGTCCGGCTCCCCGCATGCCTC
>JAKOQD010000114.1 GCA_029778515.1 Actinomycetes bacterium | reverse complement strand
GGTCGCGCTGCTGGCGAAGGTGCGCACCGGGGCGCGACCCCCACTGCCGTCCGGGCTGGACGGCGGCGCGGTGAAACTGCTGCTCTGCCACCAGGCGCTCACCCTGCGCCGGGAGCGTCCGGAACTTTTCACCGGCTACCGGCCGCTGGCGGCAGCGGGTGCGGCGGCCGACCATCTGATCGCTTTCGATCGCGGCGGGGCGATCGCGGTGGCCACCCGGCTGCCGCTCGGCCTGGCCAGGGCGGGCGGTTGGCGGGATACCACGTTGCCGCTGACTGAGGGCCGGTGGCGCGATCTGATGTCGGGTCGGCTGGTTCACCCGGACGTGCACGGTCGGGTCACGGTCGCGAGCCTGCTCGAGCAGTATCCGGTTGCGCTGCTGGTGCCCGAGGTTCGGCGTCCGGGTGAGCGTGGACGCTTTGACGTCTGGGCGCCGAGAGCCGAACGCGTCCGCCTTCTCGCGGGGGAGCGGACCGTCGCGATGGCCAAGGCAGCGGACGGCTGGTGGCACCCGGTCGAGCCCGAACCGCTGGGCCGAATCGACTACGGCTACCTGGTCGATGATCGGAAAGCTGCGCTGCCCGATCCGCGATCGCGCTGGCAGCCGCACGGCGTGCACGGGTTGTCGCGCACTTTCGACGCCACCGGTTTCACCTGGCACGACCAAGCCTGGACCGGACGCCAGCTCGCCGGCGGCGTGATCTACGAGCTGCATGTGGGCACGTTCACGCCCGAGGGCACGCTTGACGCCGCGATCAGCCGGCTGCCGCACTTGGTGGAGCTGGGGATTGACTTCGTCGAACTCATGCCGGTCAACGCCTTCAACGGCGAGCACGGCTGGGGCTACGACGGCGTCTGCTGGTTCGCCGTGCACGAGCCCTACGGCGGCCCGGACGCCTACCGGCGCTTCGTGGACGCGGCCCACGGGCTCGGTCTGGCCGTGATCCAGGACGTGGTCTACAACCACTTCGGCCCTTCCGGAAACTATCTGCCGGCGTACGGCCCATACCTGACCGACCAGGATTCGCCGTGGGGTGCGGTGGTGAACCTGGACGGCGAGGGCAGCGCGGAGGTGCGCAACTACATCCTCGACAACGCGCGCTACTGGTTCACCGACATGCACGTGGACGCCCTGCGGCTGGACGCGGTCCACGCGCTGGTGGACTCGTCGCCGGTACACCTGCTGGAGGACCTCGCGGTGGTGACCGCGGCCGCGTCCGCGCACCTGCGGCGACCGCTCACGCTGATCGCCGAATCCGACCAGAACGACCCTGGCCTGGTCACGCCCCGACAGAGTGGTGGGCTTGGCATCGACGCGCAATGGAGCGACGACTTCCACCACGGTCTGCACGTTGCGCTGACCGGGGAGGCCGAGGGCTACTACGCCGAGTTCACCTCGCTCGGTGCGCTGGCGGCAGCGTGCGAGCGTGGGTTCGTGCGCGACCGGGTGGCTGTGCCGGGCGGCGGGAGCGAAGGCCCGCCGCAGCTGGACGCGCGGACGGTTCCCGGCTGGCGGCTGGTGATCTGCTACTCCAACCACGACCAGATCGGGAACCGGGCTGCGGGCGATCGGCTGGCCGCGTCCCTGGATGACGACCAGCTGGCCTGCGCGGCGTTGTTGACGCTGACTACGGCAAATACGCCGATGCTGTTCCAGGGTGAGGAGTGGGCGGCGAGTTCGCCCTTCCCATTCTTCTCCAGCCATCCGGAACCGGAGTTGGCGGAGGCGATCCGGTCGGGCCGCATGGCCGAGCTCGCGCGAATGAACTGGGATCTGGAGACCATGCTCAACCCGCAGGAGCCACAGACGTTCGCCGCGGCGAAGCTTGCGTGGAGTGAGTTGGCGGACGGTCGGCACGCCCTCCTGCTTGACGTGCATCGTGACCTGATCGCCCTGCGGCGCGAGCTGCCCGAACTCAGCGATCCAGCGATGACCGGCACGCACTGTGCCTATGACGACGTGCAGCGCTGGTTCGTGATGCGTCGCGGCGGGGTGGTCGTAGCGGTGAACTTCGGCAGCGAAGAGGTGTCGATCGAACTGAGCGGACGACACCAGTTGCGCTGGGCAAGCCCGTCCGGCGCTCGCGTCGCCGATGGTGGCGTGGTGCTCCCGCCGCACGCGGGAGCCGTGCTGCTGCCAGTACAGAGCTGACCGTCGAGGACGCGAGAAGGCCCGGCCGGATCGAGGTCCGGCCGGTCCGATTCGTCCATCGCAAGGACGTCTGTTCTCCCTCACAACGGTCCCTGAGGAATTCGGCCGAGCTTGCGAGGCGCGTGTCACGAAGGGCGTCAGTCATCATCGAAACAGGTGCGGCGGCCCTTCGTCAGGCTCAGGGATCGTTCGCCCGACTAGGGCGAGGTCAGCGGGTGAAGTCCTCCGGCGCCGAGTCCGGCGAGCCGAGGCCGTGTTCCTGGTGCGAACGGTGCCGCCGGCCGGCCTCGCTGTGATCGTCGTCGGGAAGGTCCTGGTCGCCAAGGCCGTGGACGAGCGGGTTGGGCTCCTCGTACTGCCGGGTCGGCTCAGGAGTCGCGTCCTGCTGGGTGTTGGGTGCGCCCAAGCCGTAGTCGTTGACGCTGTCGGACATCTGGTCCTCCTAATCGCTTTGGTTCTGAGGTCCGGGTACCCGTCCGAGCGAATCGCAAACGCCCAGCGCGGTTGCACCCCGGCCGGGCGGGTACGTGCTGGAGCACCGACAACGAAAGGTTGACATCATGACTCCCGGCCAGGACACCTGCGCGGTTTGCGGCATGCCGATCGAAGACGGCGTGGATTTCACCTCAGTGAACGGCGATCAGACCTACCGCTTCTGTTCGCAGGCGTGTCAGGACACCTTGGCGGACAACCCCGGCCCGTACGCCAACAGCCAGAGCTGAGCGGACGGACGGTCCCTGAGCTTGACGAAGGGCCCCACGGTCCCTGAGCTTGACGAAGCGCCACCCTGAATCCTGTCGAAGCATCGAGATCTCTCGCCGAACGCGCCTGAACCTCTAGGGTGCTGCGGGTGACCCGTCCGCTGTTTCACTTGACGCCTCCGGCTGGCTTCCTCGGCGATCCGAACGGACTGATCCATTGGCAGGGGAGCCACCACGTCTTCTACCAGTGGAACCCGGTCGCCACCGCGTTCGGACGGATGCACTGGGGCCACGCGGTGAGTTCCGATCTGCTGCGCTGGGAACACCGGCCAGTTGCGCTGGTCCCCGGTGCGACCGACGCTCTGGACGCGATGGGCTGCTGGAGCGGCGGTGCCGCGCTGACTGCTCACGGCGAGGTGGAGTTGTTTTACACCGCGGTGTCGGACGGAGCGCAGAAGCAGCGTCCGCGGGTCGCCCGCACCACCGACCCGGGCCTGGACTCGCTCGTTCCCGGAGCGCTGGTTGCGACCCCGCCCGACCCGGCAATCCACGACTTCCGCGATCCCTTCGTCTGGTGGCACGAGGGGCAGCGGCACCTGATTCTCGCCGCGGTGCTGCCGGATGGACAGCCGTCACTGCTGGTCTACACCGAGCGCGAATCCTCGCCCGGCGCCGACTGGGAGTACGCCTTCGCGCTCGGTCGGGACGCGCTTCCCGGCGTCCCCGGACGACTGTGGGAGTGCCCGTCGGTGATCAAGCTGGACGGGCGCTGGGTGGCGATGCTGTCGGTGATCGAAGGTGAGGGCGCCGCCGAACGGTTGTCGGTCTGGGCAGTCACCCTCGATCGCGAGCCCGGCCAACAGGCGCGTCCACTCTGGGTCGGTCGCCTCGACGCCGGCCCTCGCTACTACGCGGCGCTGCCGTGGCAGCACGCGGACGGCCGCTGGCTGCAGCTCGGCTGGCTGCGCACCCAGGACGATCCGGACCGTGGCGTCAGCACCTGGGTCGGCGCGATGAGCTGCCCCCGCGAACTGACTCTGGTGGGTGACCGAGTAGTGCTCCGTCCCGCAGCCGAACTGGATGACTTGGTGCGCACGCCCCTCGGCAGGGGACACCTGGGATCAGATCGGGCGATCGCGCTCGGAGATCCCGGCCTGCGCCGGGATGACGATGGATTGAGGGCGGGGAACTCGCCGACTCAACTGGAAATCGTCGCAATCACACCGTCGACGGGCACCCTGATCCTCGAAGGCCCCGAGGCTGAGCTGATGATCCCGATTGGCGAGCTCGTCGAACCTGAGTCGAGCGGCGAGGTCCGCATCTTTATCGACGCCGGCCTGATCGAAGCGTTCGGCCCGCTTGGCGCCCGCAGCGACACATCGTCGCGCATCGCCGACCTGGTGAGCGTGTCCCCGTCCGATGGT
>JAKOQD010000002.1 GCA_029778515.1 Actinomycetes bacterium | reverse complement strand
GTGATGGTGGCCGGGCGTCCGGGGATCGAGGGCTGGGTGGAGTTCGGGGTGATCGACTTGGTGGCGGACGCCTTCAGCTTCTGCTCGATGTTGAGCTTGACTGAGGCGGTGTCGGAGACCTTGTCGGCGTTGTCGGCGGTCGCGTCGAAGGTGATGTCGGCGGTGTTGCCGTTGTAGTCGGCCGAGGCGTCCGCGGGCAGCGTCGCCTTGACCGTGACCATCACGACCTGGCCGGCGTCCAGTTGTAAGGCGTGGTCGTCGTTGACGAAGGTGATGGTGAGCTGCTGCCCGTCGATGGCAACAGTGCCGAGGTTCGGGCTGACCGTGATTGCCGGATCGTCGTAGACCAGGGGCGTCGGCAGCTTCGCCGAGACCACGGCGTTCTGGCAGTCGTTGGCGCTGCACTGCAGGTTGACCGTGTAGCTGAAGTTCTCGCCCGGCGAGATCGTCGGCACTTCGCCCTGATGACCGGTGACGAAGGCCTCGATGGTCATCTCCGCATCGATCTCCCCTGCCGAGGCTGTGATGGGCAGCCCAAGAGCCAGCAGAAGCAGACTCATGATTACGCTGAGAGTGGCCCTGAGAGAAGTTCGGCAGCGTGAACGAGAGCGTGGGGGCATATTGAACTGGGCCTTCGTTGCGGGAGGTTGGGTCTTTTGACGGGCCCAATAACGATAGCTAGCTACGTATTACTGCGGAACGGTCCCAAGCGTCAAGAAGATCACAATCAGCGCAAACTCGCGACCCTTCCTTGAGAGTCGGGAACGCGTAAGGGCCGGCCGGGAATTCCCGGCCGGCCCTTACCGCTGAAGGTCAGGCGCTCAGGCGCTCCTGCGTCTTCTCGGAGAAGACGTGCATGGTCTCCGCCTCGACGGTGTTCAGCTTGACGACGGTGCCGCGCTGCGGTGGCGTCCGAGCCGAGACGCGGGCAACGATCTGCTGAGCGGTGAGCTTCTGCTCGGCGTCCAGGCCCGCGAGCGTGCCGTAGACGTAGGCGTCGGCGCCGGTCTCCTCGACCACGTCCACCTCAAGACCGATGCCGGTTTCGGCGATCCGGAAGTTCTCCGGACGGATGCCGAGCACCAGGCTCTCCTCGCCGGCGGCCTTGGCCAGCACCTCGCGGGCGACCGGAACGACGAAGTCGCCGACCTGCACGCCGCCTTCGACGATCTTGCCGCTGATCAGGTTCATGGCCGGCGAGCCGATGAAGCCTGCAACGAACAGGTTGGCGGGGCGGTCGTAGAGGGTCAGCGGGCTGTCGACCTGCTGCAGGATGCCGTCCTTCATCACCGCGACGCGGTCACCCATCGTCATGGCCTCGACCTGGTCGTGGGTAACGTAGACGGTGGTGACGCCGAGGCGGGTCTGCAGGGCGGCGATCTGGGTGCGGGTCGAGACCCGCAGCTTGGCGTCCAGGTTCGACAGCGGCTCGTCCATCAGGAAGACCTGCGGCTGGCGGACGATGGCGCGGCCCATGGCGACGCGCTGGCGCTGACCACCGGAGAGGGCCTTCGGCTTGCGGCCGAGGAACGACTCCAGGCCGAGCAGATGCGCGGCTTCGAGCACGCGCTGGTCGCGCTCAGCCTTGGGAACGCCGGCCATCTTCAGGGCGAAGCCCATGTTGTCAGCGACAGTCATGTGCGGGTACAGCGCGTAGTTCTGGAAGACCATCGCGATGTCGCGGTCCTTCGGGGGCAGGTCGGTGACGTCGCGGTCGCCGATCAGGATCTGACCCGAGTTGACCTCTTCGAGGCCGGCGAGCATGCGCAGCGAGGTGGACTTGCCGCAACCGGACGGGCCGACCAGCACCATGAACTCGCCGTCGCCGATCTCGAGGTTCAGCTTGTCGACTGCGGGGTGGTCAGAGCCGGGATACACCCGGGTCGCGTCCTTGAAACTAACTGTGGCCATGCCAAGTAATCCTTTCCACGGGCAGGTACGTGCCCGACGATCCGTAGTGGAAGTCGCGCCGCGGGTGCGGCGCATTAAGTGTGCCATGGTTCACGCACCTCGAACCAGAAGATCGTTTCAATCGTTATCTGGTTGGGATCGGACGCCTGCCCGCCGGGTAGTCTCCCCCGGGTGAGCGACGTCCAGCCAGAGACCGCCGGTGACCAGCCCGCCGCTGAGCGTGAATGGTGGGACGACCCGTCGCTGCCGTGGCGGCACAAGCCGACCAGGGCCGACATCGCCTGCTTCAGCTGGCTGGGCGCGGTGGCGATCTACTCGATTGCGATCTCGGTTCTGCGGCCGGGCCTGCTGGCCTCGGCGCCGCACGTGCTCGCGTCCCTCGGCTCGTGGTCGGGGACGATCCTGATCGGCGCAAGGGCGGCGGTCGGCGACCCCTGGTGGCTGCTGGTCTGGGTGCTGGGCACGCTCGGCATGATCAAGTTCGACTGGATCTACTGGTGGGCGGGCAAGCTCTGGGGACGCAGCCTGATCGAGGCATGGTCGGGCCGTTCCGAGCGCGCGCGCCGCGCCAACGCCTGGGCTGAGCGGTTCGCTCGCAAGTACGAGGTCTTGGCCATTGCGATCACCTTCCTGCCGATCCCGCTGCCGCGCGGCGTGATCTTCGCCGTGCTCGGTGAGGCCGGAACCAGCCTGCGGAAGTTCCTGACCGTTGCCGCGATCTCGTCTTTCATCTCGACCGGCGGCTACCTTGCGCTCGGCTACTGGATCGGGGAACCGGCGGTGGCCGTCATGGACGCCTACGGCCGCTACCTGTGGATCGTGTCGCTGGTGATCCTGGTGGTCGTGGTCTACAACGCTTGGCGCAAGGGAGCCCCGAAGCCGGTCTAGCGATGCGCTGATCAGCGCTGGTCCCTCGTCATCGCGGCGCAGGACCTTCGTCAGCCCCGATCCTTCGTCATCCCGGCGCAGGCCGGGATCTGAGTCCGACCAGGCCGGTGCTTCTTCTGCCGCGACTACGAACCGGGCCTGGTCAGGAACGCCACCACGAAGTCGGCCGCAGGCGTGAACGGTCGCAGATCCCAGGTGGCGAACTTCGACTGCACAACCAGGCCGGCAGTCTCCGCGTCCGCGAAGAAGTCCGTGAACTCGTAGCCGCGGCCGGCGCCGAAGCCGACCACCGCACGTCCGGACGGGCTGAGGCGGGAAGCGAAACCGGCGAGCACCGGCACCCGGGTCTGCGGATGCAGGAAGCCCATCACATTGCCTGCGCAAAGAATGGCGTCGAACTCCGCCGGGGCGTCGGCAGGAAGGTCGAACTCGGCCAGGTCGCCGACGATGTAGGCGGGTCCGGCTGCGTCCTGGCCGGCGATCTGGATCAGGGTCGGGTCGACGTCCACGCCGACCACCCGGTGACCGGCGTCGTGCAGGTAGCGGGAGTGCCGGCCCGGGCCGCAGCCGGCGTCCATGATCGCAGCCGCGCGCGGAACCATGGCGTCGATCAGCCTGGCCTCACCGTACAGATCCTGGCCCTGGGCGGCCAGCATCCGGAAGCGCTCGGCATACCGCGCCGAATGTCCGGGGTCGCGCGCGATCATCTGCTGCCACTGGCCTTGGGGATAGCTCATGCGAAGACGGTACTTCAGCGGGAGCAGCTGCTTGCGCCGCGTTCAACCCGACTTTGACTGCTTATGGCGGTTCGACGCGGGCTCTGTCGCGCATCAACCCGAAAAGAACAGGTTATGAAGGCGAATCCAGCCCTCATAACCTGACGAAATCGGGTTGGCCCGCTGGGGCGGCACTGCGAGCCCGGCATTACCGGTTGAACTTGGGTTCAAACCTGGGCCGCTGGAGCCGCGTGGGAGAATCGAACTCCCGACAACCGATTTACAAGATCGGAGCTCTACCAACTGAGCTAACGCGGCGCGGGGTACTCCCCGGCGAACCATTGTGCCCGACGCGGCGGGCCGATGACCGACCGACGGCCGATTCAACTGCGCAAGATCACGTCAGCGAGGTCGCGGGGACGGTCGGACCGCCAATGCGCAGTCTCCTGATCGGCCCATTCATCCCAATGCGTGGCAAAGCTGTCGCCGTCGCGAGCGATCGCACGGCGGCGCCGCTCGCTCGCGTCCAAGTCCACCCAGACGGTCAGTCCGGACAGCGCCGCGCTGGCCGGTGTGATCGCGCCGCAGCCCTCCACGATCAGCGGACGCTCGGGGTCGAGCGTCCGCCAAGGCCCCGGACGCGAGCGCGCCCAGTCCCAGGATGCGTAGCCGCCGCCGGTGATCAGGTCCGGCACCGCGGCGGAAGCGGCGGCCAGGCCGCCCCAGCCCGGGTAGAGGTCGTCGAGGCTGACCAGTTGCGGACGAGTGGTCCCGGACCAGGCGGCGACCAACTTCTGCGCGAGCGTGGTCTTGCCCGAGCCGGCGCCGCCGTCGATCAGCACCACCGGACGCGCGTCCCGCTGCACCAGCTGGCGGACGGCCGCGGTCACCCGCGAGTCGACCACCTCAGCGGACGCCGCTGGCGGTAACGAAAGCCAATCCGGTTCCGCTGGCGGTCGCGGCCGCACGGTCGGCGGGCAGGAACGCCGCCTGGCCGTGGGTGAGCGTGGCCGCTTCGCCGCCCTGGCTGAGCACGAGTGACCCGGAGATGACCAGAACCACCCGCGCTGACCCGTCCCCGGGAACGTCGACCGTCCTGCCGTCGGGGGAGAGCCGCCAGACCTCGAACTCGGGGCACGGCGTGGGATAGCTCGCCACCCCGTCCACCATCGGTGCGGAATTGATGATCCTAGGAACACCGGCCTCGAAGTCGACCACGGTTAGCAGTTCGCTCACGTCGAGGTGCTTCGTCGTCAGTCCGCCGCGAATCACGTTGTCGGAGTTGGCCATCACCTCCACCCCGGTGCCGCGCAGGTGGGCGTGCATGTAGCCGGCCGGGACGTAGATCGCCTCACCCGGCTGCAGTACTACCCGGTTCAGCAGCAGCGCGGCCAGGATGCCGGGGTCGGAGGGGAAGACCTCGTCCAGTTCGAGGACCGTGCGGGCGAACTCGCCCACCTCGTCCGCTCGGTGCTGGTGTTCCATAGCTGCAGCGCAGACCACCTCGGACAGCTGCGCTCGTTCGCCGGAGAGGCTGAGCACGTCCAGGAACACCTCGGCCAGCGCCGCCGGACCCTTGCGTGCCGTGAGCGGCCCGATTACCGAAGACAGCTGACCGGCCACGCCGAGCGCGTCGAACAGCCGGGCGGTCGCCTGGGGTTCGCGGAAGCCGAAGAGGGTGTGGAACTCGTCCAGGGCGATCAGCACCTCCGGCTTGGGCCAGGAGTCGCGATAGGTGCGCTCGGGTGCGTCCAGCGGGATGCCGGCAAGGTTCTCGCGGGCGAAACCGTCCTCGGCCTGTGCGCGGGAGGGATGCGCCTGCACCGAGAGGGCGTGCCGCGCCGACAGGATCTTCACAAGGAAGGACAACTGGGTGCCGAAGGTCTGCCGCGGTACTTCGCCGAGGCAGTCGGGGTACTCGCGGATCACATCGTCCAGCCGTGCGCCGTCGATGGTGGACGGCGAGAGGGGGTGCGCGCCCAGCCAGTATTCAGCGAAGGGGCGCCCGTCCGCCGGAACTCCGAGCAGGGCGGGGATGGCGTCGGTGGTGCCCCAGGGGTAGTGCTTGATCGTGCCCTGCAGAAGCTGCATCGAGAATCCTCGCTGTCGGGTACCAGGCGCTTAGGCAACGTTGCGAGCCGATTGTAGCCAAGGGCCACGGGTGCCGATCGGTGCTGACGAACGAATGACATCGATGTGGTTCAGCGGCTACGCTGGCCCCATGTCCGACCCGATGGCTGCCCGTTCAGACCTGCTCGAGGCGTCCGGGTTGAGCGCGCAGCAGGTGGCACTGCTCGATTTCGAGAAGCAGTGGTGGGCGCTCCCCGGCTCGAAGGAGACCGAGATCCGGGAGCGGTTCGACATCTCGCCGACCCGCTACTACCAGCTCCTCAACGCGCTGATCGACACCGAGGCCGCCCTAGTGCACGATCCGCTTCTGGTGAAGCGGCTGCGACGACTGCGGGCCACGCGGCAGAAGGAACGCACCGCCCGCCGCCTCGGCGTGAACCTGCGCTAGTCGCGAGTGGGCCGCCCCGGCCTGTGGTTAACGTGAACGAAAAAGGAACCGTCCACATTTTTCTTCAGGGGCGGCGCGGACGCACGACGCGTCCGATGCGTTTGAAACCGGTGTTGTCGCGCGGATTCTCCGGATAGCCGCCTGAGACCAGGCCCGCGTTGCGTTCGAACCAATTCGCGGACGCGGGATCGCCGGTGCGCAACCAGGACCAACCCGACGCGAGCGCGTAGGCCGGCAGGAAGGGCAGGCCGAGGAAACCGAAGTACTGCCACGCGTGGGCGGCCTCGTGCGCGGCAGTTCCGGGGTGGAGCTGCTCGAGCTCGGCCAGCGTCCGCTTCGGCACCAGCACCACATTCCCGATGGTGAACGCGCCGGCCTTCGGCAGCGGCAGCCGGTAGTGCTCGGCCAGCAGCAATGCCTGTGGGCCGCGACTCAACTGCGCGCGTCCAGCGAGTGCGAGGCCGAGCCCCAGCACGGAGGACAGGTTCACCGCGTTCCCGACGGCGCGCACCAGATGCCGAGTTGCGGTCGGACGCGGATCGTTGGCCGGTTCGGCTGGACGCGTGGGTCGAGATCTCGGCATGGGGCCAATTGTGCCCGTCGATGTGTCGGTTGGGGAGCCGGAATTGTTTGCACTCGCCTGGTGAGAGTGCTAAACATGGACTTAGCACTCTCAGGTTGAGAGTGCCACCAGTCTGACTCGATGAGATCGCCAAGATCGTCCGTCGCGGGCATCGATGCAAGACCAACACCTGAGTCCACAGTGGGGCACCGTCCCCCGAGATGCCAAAGGATTGCCGAAACAAGATGGCGAAGCTGATTGAATTCAATATCGAGGCGCGCCGCGGCCTCGAGCGGGGCATGAACACCCTCGCCGATGCGGTCAAGGTGACCCTCGGCCCCAAGGGCCGCAACGTGGTCCTGGAGAAGAAGTGGGGCGCCCCCACCATCACCAACGACGGCGTTTCCATCGCCAAGGAGATCGAGCTCGAGGATCCCTACGAGAAGATCGGCGCCGAGCTGGTCAAGGAAGTTGCCAAGAAGACCGACGACGTCGCTGGCGACGGCACCACCACCGCCACCGTGATCGCCCAGGCCATGGTGCGTGAGGGCCTGCGGAACGTCACCGCCGGCGCGAACCCGATGAGCCTGAAGAAGGGCATCGAGAAGGCCGTCGCGGCCATCGTCGCCGAGCTGGGCAACCAGGCCGTCGACATCGAGACCCGTGAGCAGATCGCCGCGACCGCGTCCATCTCTGCTGCGGACACCACCGTCGGCGAGATCATCGCCGAGGCGATGGACAAGGTCGGCAAGGAAGGCGTGATCACCGTCGAGGAGTCGAACACTTTCGGCCTCGACCTGGAGCTCACCGAAGGCATGCGCTTCGACAAGGGCTTCATCGCGCCGTACTTCGTCACCGACGCCGAGCGGATGGAGGCCGTCCTGGACGACCCGTACATCCTGATCGTCAACTCCAAGGTCTCCTCGCTGAAGGACCTGCTGCCCGTGCTCGAGAAGGTCATGCAGTCGGGCAAGCCGCTTCTGGTCATCGCTGAGGACGTGGACGGCGAGGCGCTGGCCGGTCTGATCGTGAACAAGATCCGCGGCACCTTCAAGTCGGTTGCCGTCAAGGCGCCGGGCTTCGGCGACCGCCGCAAGGCCATGCTCGCCGACATCGCCATCCTCACCGGCGGCACGGTCGTCTCCGAGGAGGTCGGCCTGAAGCTGGACGCGGTGACCGTCGACCTGCTGGGCCGCGCGCGTTCGGTGCGGGTGACCAAGGACGAGACCACGATCATCGACGGCGCGGGCGAGGGCGAGCAGATCGCCGGACGCGTGGCGCAGATCCGTCGCGAGATCGAAAACTCCGACTCCGACTACGACCGCGAGAAGCTGCAGGAGCGGCTGGCCAAGCTGGCCGGCGGCGT